>CAZYWR010001526.1:0-5076 GCA_964651185.1 uncultured Polyangiales bacterium | reverse complement strand
GAGCACGCCTACCGGCGTGCCGACGCGGTGCTGGTCATGGACGCCGACCTCGAGAACCCGCCGGCCGCGATACCGGAGCTCTTGGCCGCGCTCGAGCGCGGACACGACGTCGTGCTGGGCGTGCGCGCGCGCCCGCGGGCCGTCGGACTGTGGAAGCGGCTCGCCTCGCGCACGTTTTACTGGCTGTTCAATCGCCTCTCCGAGATCCCGATCGAGCCGGGGGCGCCGGAGTTCTTCGTGCTGTCGCGGCGGGCGCGCGAGGCGCTCCTGTGTCTACCCGAGCAGCGCCGCTTCGTGCGCGGCATGCTGGCCTGGATCGGCTTCGCGCGCACGCACGTGCCCTACGTGCCCGCGGAGCGCGTGCGCGGCCGCTCGAAGTACACGTTCGCGCGCATGCTGCGCTTCGCGGCCGACGCGATCTTCAGCTTCTCGTTCGCGCCCGTGCGCATGATCGCCGCCATGGCGGCCGCGCTCGCGCTGCTCGGCGCGGGGCTCATGATCGCGGCGCTCGGGGCGCTGCCCTGGGCGGATCTGCGCGGGCCGGTCTGCGCGTTGGGTGGCCTCGGCTTGGGCGTCGGCGCGCTGCAGCTCGCCGCGACCGCGCTGCTCGGCGGCTACGTGGTGCGCAGCTTCGAGGCCAGCCGCGGTAGGCCGCTCTATTTGCTCAAGCAAGCGCCCGAGGAGCCTGCGGAAACGCGCGTGCTCGAGGTGCTCAAGCCGGCGGCCGAGGAGCCCGCGGAGGCGCGCGTCGTGGAAGTGCACGCGCTCGGCTCGCGCAGCCTGTCGCGGCATTGAGCGTCGCGTGCCTCGGCTCTGACACGAGGCGGGCGTGGCGCCGCCTCGACGAGAGTGGCCCTTCGACATTCGCGGCCGTTCATGTAGCCTGCGCGCATGGTCGAGACGATCTTCAGCAAAATCCTGCGCGGCGAGATCCCGTGTCACAAAGTGTACGAGGACGATCTCGTGCTCGCGTTCCTCGACATCAATCCGCTCAGCCCCGGTCACACGCTGATCATCCCCAAGCAGGCCGTCGCCACGCTCGATCAACTCTCGGACGAATCGGCCGCGGCGATCGGGCGCGTGCTGCCGCGCCTGAGCCGGGCGGTCCTGGCCGCGACCGGCGCCAGCGAGTTCAACGTGTTGCAAAACAACGGCGCGGGCGCGCATCAGGCCGTCTTCCACGTACACTTCCACATCATCCCGAAGTTCTCGGACGGCCGCGGCCTCGGCCTAGGCTGGAAGCCGGGCAAGATCACCCCTGAAGAGGGGCGCGAGCTCGCCGCGCGCATCGCCGCGCAGGCGCGCTGACGGGCCGTCCAAGGATCGCGCGCGAGCTTTGGCGTGGACCGCGCAAGCGCCCGCGCTGCCATCAAAATTGCCGTGCCCGCGCGCGCGGAGCCGTAACATCATCGAGCCTCGACACGTCTTATCTGCCGTCGAAATAGAGCGGCAGACGAGATCCGTTCAGGGCCGGTATCATGAAGATTCACGCGCGTGTGTTCTGTCTCGCTTTGTTTTGCTTCGGCTTGTCGCTCGCGCCTACCCGGTTCGAGCGCGCCGCCGCAGACGGGATGACCGAGATCCGGATGGCGACGATCGCGCCCAAGGGCAGCAAGGCGGAGCGGATTTTGCGCGCCTGGGACATGTCCGTGCGCGAGAAGACCGGCGGGCGGGTGAAGTTCCGCTTCTACCCAGGCGGGATCGCCGGGGACGAGCGCGACGTGCTGCGCAAGATCAAGGTGAACCAGCTCGACGCGACGACCTTGACCTCGGTCGGGCTCGGCACGATTGTGCGCTCGGCATCGGTGCTGCAAGTCCCGGGGCTGTTCAAGAGCTATAAAGACCTGGCGGCTGTGCGCGCGGCGATGGACGCGGAGTGGCGCAAGGCCTTCGATGACGCCGGCTACCAGCTGCTCGGTTGGTTCGACATCGGCTTCGGCCGCATCTTTTCCGTGCAGCCCATCGCCGCCCCGAGCGACCTGAAGAAGGCTCGGCCCTGGGTGTGGCGCGACGACCCGGTCTTTCCCGAGCTGCTCAAGATCGTGGGCGCGAACGGTGTGCCGCTAGGCCTGCCCGAGGTGTTTCCAGCGCTGCAGACGCGCATGGTCGACACGGTGGTCGCCTCGCCTACGGCGGCGCTCGGGCTGCAGTGGTTCAACCAGCTCAAGTACATGACGAAGCAGGCGGACATCGCACTGGTAGGCGCCACGCTGATCACCAACCACGTGTTCAAAGCACTCGCCCCCGACGATCAGCAGATCCTGATCGAGACCGGCAAGCAGGCGCATCAAAAGGCGCTCGAGCTCATCGCCAGCGAAGAGCAGACCGACTACAACACGCTCAAGGCGCGCGGCATCCAGGAGGTGGACACCGCGCCTCACGCCGCCGAGTGGAACAAAGTGTACACGGAGCTGCGCACGCGGCTGAGCGGCAAGCTCTTCAGCAAGGACCTGCTCGACCGCGTGCTCGCCGCGACCGCGCGCGCTCAGTAGGGGCCGTGCCGGAGCGGGTTCGACAAGCGCGGTCGCTCGTCTTAGGAGTCGGCTATGGACACGCTCTCCACCCCCGAGGCCGATGCGCCCGTGTTGCGCGCCACGGAGGTCGCCACCTCCCAGATCAAGCACATCCTCGCCCAGGAGGAGCTGGTCGATCAGGCCGTCCGCGTGGCCATCGCGGAGCGCTCGCCCACCGCGTTCCAGTACCAGCTGGAGTTCTGCGACCGGAGTGACCGGCGGGAAGATGACTTGGTCTTGGAGCACGACGGGGTCGTGTTCTATGTGGCCGGCGATAGCGTCGCGGACTTGGCGGGGACCACGCTCGACTACGTCGACACGGGCTTCAGCGCCGGCTTCAAGTTCGTGAATCCCAATCGGCCCAAGTTGCTGGACGACCCGATCGCGGAGCGCGTCTTTCGCGTGATTCAGGACCAAATCAACCCGGGCGTCGCGGCGCACGGCGGTCACGTACAGCTGCTCGATGTGAAGGAGGGTACCGTCTACGTGCGGCTCGGGGGCGGATGCCAGGGCTGCGGCCAAGCCGACACCACGGTGAAGCAAGGCATTACGGCCGCCATCTGCGAAGCCGTGCCCGAGATCCACACCGTGCTCGACGTCACCGACCACGCGGCCGGGACCAATCCGTATTTTCAGGGCTGAGCGGCGGACGCGCACGGCTTGCAGCGGTATGAGACCTTGTTGCCGACCGCGGTGGCCGAACAAGCGTAGTCGCGTCCCCGGCAGGAGGCGATCCAGGTGTCCTCGCCCGGATTCGACGTCTCGGCCGAGACCGTGATCTCCTTGGCACGGCAGGGAACGTAGAGCGACGAGCGCAAGCGACGGGTGCTCGTGCAGCTGCCCGCGACCAGGGCCAAGCCGACCGCAAGCCAGCGCGCTCGGCGCGAGGCACGGCGCGATCCGATCGCGGCCGGTCGCTCACGAAGCGTCTCCAAAAGGGTGCGCGGGACGTAGCAGCGGCGCAGCTCGCGCATACGAATAGGGAGGATTCATTTGGAGCGCGTAGTTCGCAAGGTGGAGGCGGTCCGCCCTCGTTCGGTCGCTCGCGGGTGCGCGAGGCGCCGGACGCCGCGGTGCGCCCGCGAGTCGGAGCTCGCCCGAGCGCGAGCCCGCCCGCGATCCGGGGCGGTCGTCTGCCCTGCCGGATCCGCAGCAGGCGCTGCCGCGACCCGGGCTGCCCCCTGGAAGCGTGCTTGCCTGCGAATGATCCCTTCTAGAAACACGCAAGGCACGCGCGTGTGCGATCCTGATTCCGGCCGGGCTTTCCCACGCTGCGCGCACGGCTGCGCGCTCGTCTGAGCAAGAAGGGACCACGATGTCCACGGAGCGGCAGTTTCATCTCCTATCGTTCGAAGGGCCTGATCCGTACGCGCGTGCGGGCGGCATCGCGAGCCGCATCACCGGACTCGCGCGGACCTTGGCGGAGGCGGGGCATCAGACGCACGTCTGGTTCGTCGGGGATCCTGCGCGTGCGCCCAACGAAGAACTCGGGGGGGTGCAGCTCCATCGTTGGTGCCAGTGGATTAGCCACTACCACCCGGGGGGCGTCTACGACGGCGAAGAGGGCAAATGCCGCGACTACGCCAGCTCGCTGCCTCCTTACTTGTTCGAACACCACCTGCTGCCGGCGCTCGCGCGCGGACAAGCGGTCGTGGTGCTGGCGGAGGAGTGGCACACGGCCAACGCGGTCTTGCATCTCGACTGGCTGCTGCGCCAGGCGGGCGTGCGCGAGCGCGTCTCGATGCTTTGGAACGCCAACAACACGTTCGGCTTCGATCGCATCGACTGGCCGCGCCTCAACGCCGCCGCTAGCATCGTCACCGTCAGCCGCTACATGAAGCAGCGCATGTGGGCGTTCGGCGTGGATCCGGTGGTGATCCCGAACGGGCTCGGTCCCGAGAGCTTCTTGGAGCCGGAGGCCGAGGCCGTGGCCGAGCTGCGGCGGCGCTTCAAAGAACGCGTGTTGCTCACCAAGGTCGCGCGCTGGGATCCCGACAAACGCTGGATCTTGGCGGTCGACATCATCGCTGGCCTCAAGCGGCGCGGCTTGCGACCGCTGTTCGTCGCCCGCGGCGGTGTGGAAGCGCACGAGGGCGAGGTCCGCGCGCACGCGCACGCGGTGGGGCTCTCCGTGATCGAGCGCTCGAGTCCCGAGAGCGGACCGCGGGGCCTGCTCGACGCCCTGAGCACGACCCAGCGCGCAGACGTCGTGATCCTGCGCTCTCACCTCGACCCCGCTGCGCGCGGCGTGCTGTTTCGGGGCGCCGACGCGGTGCTCGCCAACAGCGGCCACGAGCCGTTTGGCCTGGTCGGGCTCGAGACCATGGCGGTCGGCGGCTTGGCCTGCACTGGGGCGTCGGGTGAGGACTACGCGGTCGATGGCGAGAATGCGCTCGTGCTCCAGCGTAACGATCCCGAGGAATTCGGGGCGCTCTTCGCGCGCGTGCGGCGCGCTCCCGCGCTCGACCGAGAGCTGCGCTCCTCGGGCGCTCTGACGGCGCGCACGTACGCCTGGCCGCGCGTGGTCGATCGCGCGCTCATGCCGCGCATTTAGCCTCTGCGG
>CAZYWR010001525.1:0-2874 GCA_964651185.1 uncultured Polyangiales bacterium | reverse complement strand
ACAGATCGCGCAGCACCTGCACGGAGCGCGCCGAGAGCGCCTCGTCCGGCTGCGCAGCCAAATGGTAAGAGAACCAGCAGCTCGGGGTCAGACGTAAGTTCGTGACGGTCGCTTTGGGACTTCCCGCGGCGGGCCAAGTCGCCTGACAGCCGAGCTCTGGGGCGCCGCTGAGCGCGCGCGAGGCGCGCACGTAGGCGGCGCGCAGATGATCGAAGGCGCCCTCGAGCGTGCCGGATAGATCGAAGTAACCGGACGCGCGATACACCGACCAGACCTCTGCGGCGCCCCTGCGCGTGTCGGGAAAGAGCCGCTCGTCGCACAGCTTCAGCCAGCGGGCGGCGTCCTGTTCGCTCGCGGGCCACACCTCGCAGCCCGCGCTCGAAGGTTGCGGCCCGCGCGCGCTGCGCACCTGGGCGGAGAAGGCGATGCCCTCGCCGCCGTCGCTCGTGACCAGGAGCCGCGGGAGGGCGAGGCCCGGATAGAGCCCGTCGCTGGCGCAGATGGCGAAAGAGAGGCCGCGCCGCGTGAGATCGAGCAGTGGCCGCTCGACGCGCAACGCGGGCCAGAGCGGGTGGTCGAACGCGGCGCACAGGCCCGCACCGGAGCCCTCGACGCGCGCTCGCCGCGCGCGCCGGAAGCGTACTGCCTCGATCCACGGAGGTGCCGGCGCGTAGAGCCGCGCGCCGACGATGCGACACGCCGGCACCGGAATGCGGAAGAGCGAGTTGTAGCCTTCGAGCGCGATCAAGAAGGGCGGTGCGGGCGGCGCGCCGCTCCAGCTCCACGTGGTCTCGACCGAGCTCGGATCAAACGCCAGCGCCTGCACCGTGCAGGTCCCGTGCGACGTGTGCACGGCGCCATTCGCTGCACGCTCGACGAGGAAACGCAGTACGGAGGCGCGCTCTGCTTCAGCCTCGAGCGTCTCGCGATGCGCGCGCGTGCGGGGTGCGCCCGTGCGCGACGTTTCGCAGGCCCAGCGCGCGAGGAGGACACCGGCCTCGAGATCGACGTCTACGAGGCCGAGCTCGACCCGCCGCGTCCGCAGGTCGGCCCCGCGCACGACGGCTTGGAGCGCCGAAAGCTGCGCGCCGCCGCGGCGCACGTGGAGGCGGCCCGCTTCGCCGAAGCGCGGCACATGCGGTCCGTCCGCGCGAGCTACCGCCAGCTCCGGTGTGATCCAGTCGATCGCGAGCAAGCAAAGCTGGCTCGCCTCGAACCAAGCGCTCGCGCCGAGCGAAAGCGGCGCCGCCATGGTCGAACGCACATGATCGGCAGAGCGCCCGCGCGCGAACGACGGGCGCCTTCGTGGACCTCGCATACGCACGGATCCTGGGGGCAAGGAAAGTTGTCGCGGTCGCCGTTGCGAAAGCAAACGGCAGACCAAGCGGATGGGCAGCCTAGTCTCGCCATGAGGATTTGCGCAGGTGGTGCTCCACGCCCCCTCGCTCGTACACGGTCGAGGTAGGGCCGCCCACCAAGCGCGCAGCCTGCAAAGCTCGCCGGCCGCGCGCTGCGCGCATCGGCGGGCGGGCTCGGTTAGCCAGCGGATCGAGCACGCGGCTTCGCGATTGCAATGGACGTGCAGAATGGACGTGCAGATCAGAAACCGCGCGCGGGCGCTCGCATCCCACACGCGGCGCGCGCGGCCGAACGCGGACCAGCGTGGCGTCCCGCTGCCCCGGCTGTGCTAACACCCGAGGCGCGAGGGAGCGATGGCCGGCGACGGAGACTTCCAATACGGCATGGTGGCCGAGCGCGTGATCGCGCTCCTGCACACGGCGAACAACCCGAAGGACGAGACTTGGGACGCGCACCACGCCCTCATCAACGAGGTCATGGGCCAGGGCAAATTCGTCGAAATGGGCTACTTCGTGATCACGGCGGGGGGCGCGCCGACGCCCCGGCAGCGCCGGCTCGGGAACCTACAGGTGAAGGGCCGGCGCATGGTGCGCTCGATCGTGACGGACAGCTTCTTCGTGCGGCAGCTGGTCAAGAGCTGGTCCTGGTTCGCGCCGGGCATGTCGGCGTACGCGCCGGATCAGATGCGCGAAGCGCTCGTGAACGTAGGCGCGCGGGTGGACGAGCTCGAGCAGGTTTGGCCGAAGATCAAGGCGCTGAACGCCGCGCTCGCGCCGCCCGTGTCCTGGGTGCCGGAGCGGATTTGACGCACGCTTGACGGTAGCGAGCGCGCGCGGGAAGCGCGATGATTCGCGGATGACGGGTGCGCGCGTGATCCGGGCGCCGCGGGGGACGGCGCTGTCGTGTCGTGGCTGGCAGCAAGAGGCGGCGCTGCGCATGCTGATGAACAACCTCGACCCCGAGGTCGCGGAGCGGCCGGAGGAGCTGGTCGTGTACGGCGGCGCGGGGAAGGCCGCGCGCAACTGGGCGTGCTTCGACGCGCTCGTGCGAACGCTGCAGCGCTTGGAAGACGACGAGACGTTGCTCGTGCAGTCGGGCAAGCCGGTGGGCGTCTTCCGCACGCACGAAGCGGCGCCGCGCGTGTTGATCGCCAACGCGCAGCTCGTGCCGCGCTGGGCGACCTTCGACGAGTTCCGCCGGCTCGAGGCGCTCGGGCTCACCATGTTCGGGCAGATGACGGCCGGCTCCTGGATCTACATCGGCACGCAAGGGATTCTGCAAGGCACGTACGAGACGTTTGCGGCCTGCGCGGAGCGCCACTTCGGCGGCACGCTGGCGGGCAGGCTCGTGGTGTCGGGCGGGCTCGGCGGCATGGGCGGCGCGCAGCCGCTCGCCGCCACCATGAACGGCGGCGCTTTCTTGGGCGTCGACGTCGATCCGCAGCGCATCCAGAAGCGCCTCGACTCCGGCTACCTCGACGAGCTCGCGCCCACGCTCGATCACGCGCTCGAGCGC
>CAZYWR010001524.1:0-4039 GCA_964651185.1 uncultured Polyangiales bacterium | reverse complement strand
TCGCGCACCAGCATCGCCCCGAGCGGGAAGCCGCCTGCGATGCCCTTCGCGAGCGAACAAGCGTCGGCTTGGACGCCCGCGTGCTCGGCCGCCAAATACGTGCCGGTGCGCCCGCAGCCGGTCTGCACCTCGTCGAGCAAGAGCAGCGCGCCAGTGCGGTCACACAGCTCGCGCAGGCCTGCCAGGTAGCCAGACGGCGGGACGTGAAGGCCGCCCTCGGCCTGGATCGGCTCGACGATCACGGCAGCCGTGTGCGAGCCTACGGCGGTCCGCATCGCATCGAGGTCACCGTACGGCACGTGGCTCACGCCGCCCACGAGCGGGCCCATGCCCTCGTGGTACTTGGGTTGTCCGGTCAGCGTGAGCGAGCCGAGCGTGCGGCCGTGGAAGCTCGAGATCGTGCTGACCACGCCCACGCGCTCGGCATGGCCGGCGCGAAATTGCGCGTGGCGGGCGAGCTTGAAAAGCGCCTCGTTGGCCTCGGTGCCGCTATTGCAGAAGAACACGCGCTCGAAGCCCGTACGCGCCGTCAAGCGCTCGGCGAACTCGATGGCGCGCTCGTTGTACCAGAGGTTCGATACGTGCATCAGGCGCGCAGCCTGTTCGCCGATCGCGCGCGCGAGCTTCGGGTGGCCATGGCCGACCGACGTGACCGCCAGCCCGGCCGCCAAATCGAGGTATTCGCGGCCGTCGGCGTCGCGCACGCGCGCGCCGCGCCCCTCCGTAAACACGACGGGAGCAGGCCGATAGTTCTGGAGCTGGACGCGCTTGGCGGTCTCGATCAGTCGTTCGTTCCTGGTCATGGTCAAGCTCGAATCTCCGTTCCGACGCCGTGGTCCGTGAACACCTCGAGCAGCACGGCGTGGCGCAGGCGGCCGTCGATGATGTGCACTTTCGAGGTGCCTGCCCGCAGCGCCTCGAGCGCACAGTCTACCTTGGGAATCATGCCACCAGAGATCACGCCTTCGCGCTTGAGGCGCTCGACGTCCGCCGCCGTCAACGACGGGATGAGCTTCCCCTCGCCGTCCTTCACGCCCTCGATATCGGTCATCAACACCAGCTTCGCAGCGCCGAGCGCATGCGACACCGCGCCCGCCACGGTGTCCGCGTTCACATTCAGCGAACGCCCCTCCGCGTCGGCCGCGACCGGCGCGATCACCGGGATGTAGCCCATGCCGACCAAGCCTTTGATCAGCGGCGAGCGCACCTCGGCGATCGCGCCCACGCGGCCCGGATCCACCATGCGTCCGGCCTTGGTGCGCATCTGTGTGATTTTCTCGGCACGTATGCAGCGGTCGTCATGGCCGTTGAGCCCCACCGCGCGCCCGCCCTGGCGATTGATCAGCGCCACGATCGCGTGATTGACCCGGCCACCCAAGACCATCTCGACGATCTCCATGGTGCGCTCGTCGGTCACGCGCAGGCCGTCGATGCGCTCGGAGACGACCCCGAGCGCGGCGAGCTCCTTGTCGATCTGCGGGCCGCCGCCGTGCACCACCACCACTTGGATGCCGACGAGCCGCATCATCACGATGTCGCGCGCAAAGCTCTGCTGGAGCTCCGGGTCGATCATGGCGTGACCGCCGTACTTCACGACGATGGTCTGCCCGGAAAAGCGCTGAAAGTAGGGCAGCGCTTCGTGCAGCGTGGAGGCTTTGGCGATCAGCTCATCGAGCGACATGGTTGGTCCGGGAGATAGCACCGACACCCAGCCGCTCCAACGCTGCCGACTTACGTGCCCCGCGCCCTACCCGCGGCACGGGCCACAACCGACACGTAGGTGTCGACGCGGTCACAGGATGTATTTGGCCAGGTCTTCGCTCGCGAGGATGGGCGCGAGCGTGGCGCGCACCTTGGCAGCGTCGATCACGACTTCACGCTCGGTGAGCTCGCTGGCGCGGAAGCTGAGATCATCGAGCAGCGCCTCCATGATCGTATGCAGCCGGCGGGCCCCGATGTTTTCGGCGCGCGCGTTGGCCTCGGCCGCGTACTCGGCCAGCGCTTCGACCGCGTCATCCGCGAACGTGAGCGAGAGTCCTTCGGTCTCGAGCAGCGCCTGATACTGCCGGATCAACGCGTTTTTCGGCTCGCTCAGGATGCGTACGAAGTCGTCTTTGGTCAGCGACTCGAGCTCGACGCGCACCGGAAAGCGCCCCTGCAGCTCGGGGATCAAGTCGCTCACCTTCGCGACGTGGAAAGCGCCCGCGGCGATGAACAACACGTGATCCGTCTTCACCGGCCCGTACTTCGTGTTGACGGTGCTGCCCTCGACGATCGGCAACAAGTCGCGCTGCACGCCCTCGCGTGAGACGTCCGGTCCTTGGCTGCCCTGCCCGCGCGACGCGACTTTGTCGATCTCATCGAGGAACACGATGCCGCTCTGCTCGGTGCGCTCGATCGCCAGACGTTTCACCGTGTCCATGTCGACGAGCCGGCCCGCCTCTTGCTCTTCGAGCACGCGCCGCGCTTCCACCACCGACAGGCTCTTGCGCCGGGCCGGACCCTTGAGCCCGGGCAGGTTCCCGAGCATGTCGCCCACCTTGCGCTCGAGCTCCTCCATGCCGCTGCCGCCGAACATCGACACCAGCGGGAGCGCGGGGCTCGGCTCCTCGATCTCGACATCGACCAGGCGCTCGTCGAGCTCGCCCGCGCGCAGCCGCCGGCGCAGATCGTTCAGCTCGGAGTCAGGGATCGAAGGTGGCTCTGGATTCGCGTTGGGCAGCTGGAAGCCGAACGGGTGAAAGGTCTGCGGCGCCGCCTGATCGCGCTGCTTGGGCCGCGCGATCAGCCGCACCAGCCGATCCTCGGCCTGCTGCGCCGCCCGTACCCGCACCTGCTCGAGCTGCTCCTTGCGCACGAGCTCGATCGCCTGCTCCACCAGGTCGCGCACGATCGACTCGACATCGCGCCCGACATAGCCCACCTCCGTGAACTTGGTGGCCTCGACCTTCACGAACGGCGCCTGCGCGAGCTTCGCCAGACGACGCGCGAGCTCGGTCTTTCCGACACCGGTCGGGCCGATCATGATGATGTTCTTGGGCGCGATCTCGTCGCGCAGCTCCGGCGCGACGCGCTGCCGGCGGAAGCGATTGCGCAACGCGATCGCGATCGCGCGCTTGGCCTTGTGCTGACCGATGATATAGCGGTCGAGCTCGCTGACGATCTCGCGCGGCGTGAAGGCCTGCAGCTTGTTGGCGGAGCTCGCGACGCTCACGACGTCACCTCTTCGAGCACGAGCTCGCGGTTGGTGTACACGCAGACTTCGGCGGCGATCTCGAGCGCGCGCCGGGCGATCTCGGCCGCGCTGAGCTCGGTGTGTCGCAGCAGCGCGCGCCCGGCCGCGAGCGCGTACATGCCACCCGAGCCGATCGCGAGGATGCCATCGTCCGGCTCGATCACATCGCCGGTGCCGCTCAAGAGCAACGTTTGCTGGGCGTCCATGGCGATCAGCATGGCCTCGAGCCGCCGGAGCGCCCGGTCCGTGCGCCAATCCTTGGCCAGCTCCACAGCAGCGCGCGAAAGGCTCCCGCGGTGCTCCTTGAGCTTGGCTTCGAGCCGCTCGAGCAGCGCGAACGCGTCTGCAGTACCTCCGGCGAAGCCGACCACGACCTTTCCATCCGCGATGCGGCGAACCTTCCTGGCCTTCTCTTTGAGCACAGTTTGGCCGAACGAGACCTGCCCGTCGCCGGCGATCGCCGCGCGCCCGTCGCGCCGGACCGCGACGATGGTGGTAGAGCGAATACGCGGTGTCTGCGCCATATCCGAGCACCTCTAAGGATCGGGCACGCTGGTGTCAACCGCCGGCCCGGTCCGATGTTCCCGCCCCAGCGCTCCTGCCGGAGGCCATCGCCGCTCGGAATTGTAGCCGGCCCCCGGCGAAGTGGCGCAGCGCGCGTGCGCAGACCGCGATCCCGCGATGGATCGTGTGCGTATTCGCGCTGCTCTCGCTCGCTTGCGATCACCGCGGCGCGCACGACTCGCGTGCGCTCGCCACGAACCCGCGCGACGCCGCGCCCGCTCCAGCCGCGCACGCGCGCCC
>CAZYWR010001523.1:0-4163 GCA_964651185.1 uncultured Polyangiales bacterium | reverse complement strand
CGGTCCCGCGTCGGAGGCGGGCCGCACGTCGGCGGAGCGGGTGGCGTCATCGCGCGCTCGGCTCGAGCAGCAAGCCGAGAACAGCGCGAGCGAGAGCGCCGCGCAGCGGCAAAGGCTCACCGGATCGCCTCGATGTCCTCCTCGTCGAGGTCGAACAGATCGGGGTCGAGCCGGAGCTTGCCGCGCGCCTCGCCGAGCTCGCGCGAGGTGTTGCGCAGCCGCTCGGTGAGCACGCCCAGAAATTGCCAGAGCAGCTTCACGCCGAGCTCGCGATCGTGCTTGATGATGCCGAGGAAGTCGCGGCGCTTCATCGCCAGCACACTCGTCTCTTCGATCGCGCTCACCGTCGCGCTGCGCGGACCGCGATCGATCAGCGCCATCTCCCCGAAGTGTTCGCCCGGACCGAGCTCGACGATCGGCGTGCCGCCCTTGCGCACGCGCACCCGGCCCGTCAGCACCACGAACAGCTCGTCCCCCTCTGTGCCCTCCTCGAACAGCGCCTCGTCGGCCACGAATTGACGCACGTCGGTGAGGTTCGCGATCTTGACCAGCTCTTGATAATTCAAAAAACGAAAGAGCGTAGCCGCGCGCAGCGTCTCGAGCTTGAGCTTGGCCAAGCGATGGCGTTCGCTGACGCGCGCGTCGGCCGCGACCACCAGCGCGCTGATGTTGTCGTGACCTCCGCGCTGATTCGCTAGACCCACGAGCCGCGTCGCGACCTGCTCGAGCGGACCCGCGAAGATCGCGCCGAGCTCCTCCTTCTGCAGGTACCCGTGCAGGCCGTCGGAACACAACAGGAAGCGATCGCCTGGGAACACATCGAGCCGCAGGGTGTCGACCTCGACGCTCGCGTAGATGCCGATCGCGCGGATCAGCGCGTTCTTTTGCTTCACTTGCGCGACCTGGCCGGCCGTGAGCTTGCCGCGCTTGAGCAGCTCGTTCTGCAGGGTGTGATCCTGCGTGAGCTGATAGGCCTTGCCGCCGCGCACCAGGTAGATGCGCGAGTCGCCCACGTGGGCGATGAAGCCTTGCGACGCAACCATGAGCAACATGCTCAACGTGGTACCCATGCCGCGCTTTTGCTCGTCGGCTTGCCCCGCGTCGTGCACCACCTGGCAAGCGCCGAGCGCCGCCTCTTCGAGGAGCCGCTGCACGTCGCGCGCGGCGCTCTTCGATCCGGGATCGGCCTTGAGCCGCTCGATGCGCGCGCGGCCCTCGCGCGCGGTCTTGAGCACCGTATCGAGTGCGAGCTTGCTCGCGACCTCGCCCGCGGCGTGGCCGCCCATACCGTCCGCGACCGCGTAGAGCGATAGCTCCTCGTCGACCGCCATCGCGTCCTCGTTATGGTCGCGGACGCGGCCGACGCTGGTCTCGGCCCAGGCGGAAAGGCGCTCGATGTCGCTCACAGTCGGATTTTACCACGCACCCACGAGCGCCGGCCGAGGGCTCTCGAGCGGCCCCTCGCAAATTATGTCCCGCTGCGGGAACACCGGTGCCGCGTGCGTCAGACCGGACCGTCAGACGAAAACGAGCGCCGGCGTGCGGTCCGGCTCAGGTGCGCACGGCCCGTCCTCGACGGCGTTCCAACGACCATCGTCTCCGCACACGAGCCCGTCGCGTCCGCCCAGCAAACGCCGAATCCCCTGCATCGCAGTCGCAGCCCACACTGCCCGCATTGTAGGTGAGGTCGCCGTCACCATCGACGAGCTAGGGCGGCACCTTTCGTGCCGCGCTCGCACCAGCAGGACGTACGCCCTCTTACTCCGCGGCCAGACGCAGCGAGCCTTCGACCGCGCGCGATACGGCGATCGTCGCCAGGTGCACGATGTCTTCGGCGCTGCTCTCGGGCGCCAGCATGGCGAGCGGCTTGTCCATCCCGAGTAGCACCGGCCCGATCACGTCGCCCTCTCCGGCGATCAGCTTGTAGGCGATGTTGCCCGCGTCGAGGTTCGGGAAGATCAAGACGTTGGCCTCGCCCTTCAGCGTCAAAAACGGATAGGGCTCGCGCAGCTCCTCGGAGAGCGCAACATCCGCGCCGAGCTCGCCGTCCACATTCAGGTCGGGCATGCGCTGCTTCACCAAGCGCACGGCCTCGGCCACCTTGCGCGAGCTCGCCGCGGGCGCGCTGCCGAACGTGGAAAACGAGAGCAGCGCCACGCGCGGAGTGATGCCGAGGTGTCCTGCGGCTTCGACGGCTTGCAACGTGATCTCGGCCAGCGCCTCGGCATCAGGATCGATGTTGAGCGTGGTGTCCGCCAAGAGCTTCACGGAGCGATCGCTGATCACGATGTGCATGCCGCACGCGCGCTTCACGCCTGGGCGCACGCCGATCACCTCGAGCGCGGCAGCGATCGTCTCCGGGTAGCGGTTGGTCAGCCCGGCGACGGCCGCGTCGGCATGCCCTTCGCGCAGCATCATCATGCCGAAGTAGCTGCTGCGCCCGGCGAGCACGCGGATCGCGTGCGCGCGCGTGACGCCGCGCCGTCCGCGTCGCTGATGATAAGCATCCGCGAACGCGTCGACCCGCGGGTCGTCGCGCGGGTACACGAGCTCCATCCCTGCGAGGTGGATCCCGTGCGCCGCCGCGCTCGCCTCGATGCGATCCCGGCGCCCGAGCAGGATCGGCGTACAGATGCCCTCTTCCTGCAGGATGGCGGCCGCGCGCAAGACCTTCGGCTCCGCGCCCTCGCAGAACACGATGCGCTTCGGCGCGCGCTTGGCGAGCGCGTTGATCGAGAACATCAGCTTGCTGGTCGGCGAGAGCATGCGGATCAAGCGCTCGCGGTACTCGCGCAGGTCGAGCCGCAGGCGCGCCACCTCGCTCTCCATCGCGGCCTTGGCGACGGCCGGCGCTACCCAGTAAAGCACGCGCGGCTCGAACGGCTTGGGGATGATGTATTCGGGGCCGAAGCGCAAAGGTCCCCCGCCGTACGCCTGCTGGACGCGATCGGGCACTTCGCGCTGCGCGAGCTCGGCCAGCGCGAGCGCCGCCGCCAGCTTCATCTCCTCGTTGATGCAGCGCGCACCCACGTCGAGCGCGCCGCGGAACACGTACGGGAAGCCGAGCACGTTGTTGACCTGATTCGGATAGTCGCTGCGACCGCTGGCGACGATCGCGTCCGGCCGGGCTGCGCGCGCCACGTCGTACGGGATTTCGGGGTCGGGGTTGGCGAGCGCGAAGATGATCGGGCGCGGCGCCATGCGCTGCACCATCTCCGCCGTCACCAAGTTGGCCGTCGCGAGACCCAGGAACACGTCGGCTCCCTCCAGCGCGCCCGCCAACGAGAGCTTGCTTTCCCGCGCCGGTCGCGCGAAGCGCGCCTTGTATTCGTTGAGCCCGCCGCGGCCCTCCACCACCAGTCCGCGCGAGTCGAACATCCAGATGTACTCGCGGCGCACGCCGAGCCGCATCCAGAGCTCGAGGCACGCCACCGCCGCCGCGCCCGCGCCGAGGCACACGATGCGCAGCTCCGCCATGCGCTTTTCTTGCAGCTCGGCCGCGTTCTTGAGCGCAGCCGCCGAGATGATCGCCGTGCCGTGCTGGTCGTCGTGGAAGACCGGGATGCGCAGCCGCTCCCGTAGCTTTTGCTCGACCACGAAGCACTCGGGGGCCTTGATGTCCTCGAGGTTGATGCCGCCGAAGGTGGGCTCGAGCGCGCAGATGATCTCGACCAGCTTGTCCGGATCGCGCTCCGCCAGCTCCAGATCGAACACGTCGATGTCGGCGAACTTCTTGAACAGGACGCCCTTGCCCTCCATGACCGGCTTGGCCGCGAGCGGGCCGATGTCGCCGAGCCCGAGCACGGCCGTGCCGTTCGAGATCACCGCGACCAGGTTGCCCCGGGCCGTGTAGCGCGCGACCGCCTCCGGCTCCGCGGCGATCGCCAGGCAAGGCTCCGCCACACCGGGCGAATATGCGAGCGACAGGTCGCGCTGCGTGGCCACCGGCTTCGTCGGCACGACCGCGATCTTGCCGGGCCTTCCTTGCGCGTGATAAGCGAGCGCGTCGTCTCGGGTGCTCATGGCTCTCCGCATCATTGCGCTGGCACGCCGGCGCGCGCTTCGACTGCGGGCGTCCGTGCAGCCGCCCGCGCCGTCGGGCCAGAATGACGCTAGCGCTACCCCGCTAGCGCAGCGTACGCAAGCAAGATCGAGCGCCGGCC
>CAZYWR010001522.1:0-3466 GCA_964651185.1 uncultured Polyangiales bacterium | reverse complement strand
AGCGACCCTCCTGACGCGGATCACGCCCGCGGGCTGAGCTCGAGCGCGCGGCTTTCCGCGATGTCCACAGGCTCCGCGTTCGCCTGCTCGAGAAGTCCGAACAGCTCGTCGACGTCGAGCGCGCCTCCTGTGCCCGTGCCGGCGAGCAGGTCGTCGGCGAGCTCGCGCTTGCTCGCGTGGAGGGCGAGGATCTTCTCTTCGATGCTGCCCTCCATCACCAGACGATAGATGGTGACCGGACGCGTCTGGCCGATGCGGTGGGCGCGGTCGGAGGCCTGATCTTCGACCGCGGGATTCCACCACGGGTCGAGGTGCACCACATAGTCGGCGGCGGTGAGGTTGAGCCCGAAGCCGCCCGCCTTGAGGCTGATCAAGAAGACGTCCGAGCGGCCGGCTTGAAACGCGTTCACCGCGCGCGCTCGCGCGTCAGGGCTGGTGCTGCCGTCGAGGTACTCGTAGCTTACCCCGGCCGCCTCGAGCCGCGCGCGCACGATCGCCAGGTAATCCACGAACTGGCTGAACACGAGCGCTCGGTGTCCGCCTTCGCGAAGCTCTAGGAGCAGCGTCTCGAGCGTGTTCAGCTTGCTGCTCGCGAGGCGCGCCTCGGGCGCCACGAGATCGGGATGGCAGGCGGCGCGCCGCAGCCGGGTGAGCTCGGCGAGCAGATGCATGCGCGCCTTCTGCGGGTCGTCGCGCTGGCTCACGCGCGCGAGCGCCTGCTCGCGCAGCGCGGCGAACAGCGCGCGCTCCTCGGCGCTCGCCTCGACGCGCAGCGTGATCACCGTCTTTTCTGGCAGGTCGTCGAGCACCTCGCTCTTCTTTCGGCGCAGCACGAACGGCTGCACGATGCGCTTCAGGAGCTGCGCGGCCTCGCGATCGTCTTGGCGCTGGATCGGCTTGAGGAAGCGCTCCTCGAACGCCTTGGCCGAGCCGAGCAGCCCAGGGTTGAGGAAGCTCATGATGCTCCAAAGCTCACCGAGATGATTCTCGACCGGCGTGCCGGTGAGCGCCACGCGCACCTCTCCGGCGAGCTGGAAGGCGGCTTTGGCGCGCAGGGTCGACGCGTTCTTGATGGCCTGCGCTTCGTCCAGCACGATCACCTGAAAGCGCTTGGTCGCGAGCAGCGCGCCTTCCTGCTGCAAGATGCCGTAGCTGCAGACCAGCACGTCGAAGGCGGCGAGCTTGCGCAGCGCGCGTTCGCGGTCGCCGCCCGCGAACGACACCACGCGTAAGCTCGGCGCGTACCTGCGTGCTTCGTCGAGCCAGTTGGCGCAAACCGACGTCGGCGCGACCACCAACGACGGTCCGTTGGGCGCGTGCTCGAGCAAGAGCGCCAGGGCCTGCAAGGTCTTGCCGAGGCCCATGTCGTCGGCGAGGCAAGCGCCGGCACCCCAGTGCGCGAGCCGGCTCAGCCAGGCGTAGCCCGTATGCTGATAACTGCGCAGCGTCGCGGCCAACGTGGAGGGGACCTGGGGTTCGAGCTGCGCGGCCTCCCGGGCGCGCCGGAGCCGCGCCGCGACTGCGTCATCGTGCTCGAGCTGAGCCTGCGCGAGGTTGGCCACGCCGAAGAGCGCGAGCGGGTGGAACTCGAGCCGGTCGCCGCGCACGCGCGAGAGCGCCTCGGCCCCTTCCAGAGCGCGCTTCAGCTCCTCGCTCAAGGCCAGAAAGCGACCGTCGTCGAGCGCCACGAAGCGGCCGTGCCGGCTCGCTTCGCGCGCGAGCAGCTCGCGCAGGCTCAGTTTGAGCGCCTCGTCGACCGCGAGCTCCCCGTCTGCGTGGAGCCAGGCACCTTCGTCCTCCCAGACCTTGAGCCGCAGGTCGCGCAGGCTGCGCTCGCCCACCACCGCGAGCGGCTGGCCCTCCGGCCACGCGAGCACGACCTCGTCGCCGAGCCGGCGCAGCTCGCACAAGAGCTCGAGGCAGCTCGTGAGCTGGCCGACGCGGTAGTCTTGGCCGTCGCACTCGCTCTCTGCGAGCGTCGGACAAGCGGCCAAGATCGCCGCGAGGCGGCGGCGCTCATCGGCGAGATCGCGCGTGCCGCGGCGCGCGCCGGGCGTAGCGCCTCCGTGCCCGATCACGTGCACCGGGCCGACGCCGGGGCTGAACACCGGAGCGCTGCCCAGCGGCGCGACGCGCGGGCGTACGGACAGGCCCGACGCCACGCGCCGGAGCTGGATGTGGATGCGCGGATCGACCGCGACCTCCTCGAGCTGGGCGCCCGCGAGCTCCAGCTCGGTGGCGATGGGAAAGTGCGGCAGCAGCCTTCCGAGCACGCGCTGCACCTCCGCGCGCGCCTGGGCGGGCAACGACAACCCCTGGCCCGAGAGCTGGCGCGCGATCAGCTGCTGCGCGGGCGTGAGCGCGTACACCGCCACGCGGCTCGAACCATCGCGCTCGCACACCGCGGGCCGCTCGAGGCAAGCGGCCGGCGCGAGCGTGATGACGATCTTGCCGCGCCGCTCATGGGTGTCGATGCGCACGTCGGCACGCACCACCTCGATCGGCGTGCGGCCCTCGTGATCGCCATACACACGCGGATGTCCGACGAGCGCCAACGGCGCCGCCGGATCGAGCTGATGCACGTGGCCGTGATAGTCGCGCAGGAGCCGGAGGTACGGGAGCACGCGCCGGTCCGAGGCGTCGATCCAGCGCGCGTCCGCCGGCGCTTCGTAGAGCCTCTTCCAGCTGACCTGCCGGCCGCTGCTGAAGCCGTTCGCGGTGCGCACCTGCAAGCGAGCGCTCAGCTGATGGGAACCGTCAGGGTAGACGACGAGCATCCAGACCAGGCGTTCTTGCGGCGCATACTCTGGCGCGGCCGTGGTCTCCCCTGCGAGATCGATGGCGCGCTCCAGCGCGAGCAAGCTGCGCCGCCAGGGCTCTTCGGGTGTGTACAGCTGCGCGAGCCCGGTGCGCTCCGAGAACTGAGCGAGGCTCGTGAGCTCGCGGGCGAGCCAAACGAAGCCGCCGTCTTCAGCCCGCGCGCGCTGTGCGGCGAGCGCGCCCGACAAGCCCGCGGGTAGCGCCGTCCCGGTGAAGCGCAGCACCAGCGCGCAGGTGGCGAGCTCGGTCCAACTGCGCGCGAGGGAGAGCGCCTCGTCGCGCATGTCGGAAGGCGCTGCGCGCGCGGCGAGGTGGCGCTCCAAATGGGAGAGCACGGCCGTGGTCACGATGCGCTCGGGCTCGCGCTCGCTGCTCAGCGCGAGCTGTTCGCGCGCGAGCTCGAGCGCGCGCGCGTTCGTGCCGTCCGTCAGCAGCGCGAGCACCACCCAGGGTTGGAGCGGACCTCGCAGCCCCTTGAGCCTCTTACTCTTCTTGGTCAGCGTGTGGGAGAGCGCCCGCTCCGCGTGCACGCGCGCCTCGGCGAACTCCGCGCGCGCGAGCGCGCTCAGACAACGAGCCGCGGCGCTCTCCGCGTCGTCTCGACCTTGCAGGATGCCGACCGCCGCCTCGTGTTCGTCGCGCAGCG
>CAZYWR010001521.1:0-3127 GCA_964651185.1 uncultured Polyangiales bacterium | reverse complement strand
CGGCCGAGCTAAAGTAGAAGATATCGTCGTTCAACGTTTCGGGGTCGACTGGCTCGCGCGGCGTTTCATAGAACAGTCCATAGTCTGAAAGAATCTGCTGCGCGGTCCGATCGTCCATGCGCTCGCTGCTGACGGCTATCGGACACCGCACTGGATCGATCATGGGCATACCGCGCGTCAACTGAGCCCAGCTGATCAGGAAATAGAACAGACTCGAGCCGTCCGCGATCGTGTGCGACATGCGGATGCCGAGCACCGAGCCAGAGGGGGTATCGGTCAGGCAAAAGCGAGCCAAGAAGCGGCGAGACGGGGTCTCGAGCGGCCCCACGAACTTCTCTTTTTCTCGCACGGCTGGCCCGGCATTGCCCTCTTCCAGGACGACCGGGTCCTTGCGCGGCGCGAGTCGGAAGCCGCGCTCTGCCGGCACCTCTTCGAGCTCGCTCCAGACCCAAGGGAAGCGCATCACCGTCTGCTCGAGGCTCTCCTGGAGCCGAGCCCGATCCACTCTCGAGGAGAAGTGAAAGAGCAGTGTGATCCCAAACGAACCCGAACCGGAAAATACCTGCTCGAGCGGAGACAACAGCAGAACGTCCTCGTCGCCAGAAATCACTCCAGCCATGTGCATGCTCCTCGCGTTGTCAGGAGAGCACTTAGCACTGCCTTGGGATCGCCGGCCAGCGCCGTCTTCGCGCATAGAACGTCGAAGTCTGCGCTGATCATGAACATCGACAAATCGGAAGCC
The DNA here is from genome assembly GCA_964651185.1 of uncultured Polyangiales bacterium. Taxonomy (GTDB): domain Bacteria; phylum Myxococcota_A; class Polyangia; order Polyangiales; family DASUME01; genus DASUME01. The sequence goes on along the minus strand of CAZYWR010001521.1, from coordinate 2,385 downwards.
ACGCTCGAAGGTGCCAAGGGGAAGCTGTTCTATCGCGTGACGGTCGCCGCGATGGTGCGCGCCGATGCGCGGCTCGAGCGGGAGCTGCCGCAAATCCGTCTGCCGGTCTCGATCCTCCATGGAACCGGCGACAAGGCCACGAGAGCGAGCGGCAGCCAAGAATTCTACGATCGCGCCAGCTCCGAGGACAAGACACACTCAAGCTTACGACGGTGCTTATCACGACCTGTTGAGCGATCTCGGTAAGGAGCGGGTCCTCGCTGACATGCTGAGCTGGATCGACGGTCAGCTCGCAAAGGACGCCAGCTCCTCTACGTAGATCGCTAGCCCGGCGGCTCGCTTCGGCCCGGACGAAACGCTCGATATCCTCTTTCTCGACGCGGACGCCGCGCGCTTCGGCAGCATCGTCGAGGCTCGAGGCGGACTGAGCGAGCGCTCAGCCGGCGCCGAGCGCGTCTTGCGGGATGTCGAGCGCGCTCGTGTCCTCGGCGCCGATCACGCCGGCGAGGTTGATGACGTTCGGCAGGATGTGCTGCGCGAAGTACTGCGCCGCGTAGCGCTTTCCCTCGTAAAACGCCTTGTCGGCCGCGCTCGCGCCTTCGAGCTTGTCGAGGGCGATCACGGCCTGCTCGAGCAAGAGCCAGCCGATGGTGGTCTCGGCCATCATGGTCAGGAAGCGGTTGGCGGCGAGCGGGACCTGCTGGACTTTGCCCTGCGCGCTCCAGGCCATGAACTTCATGACCGTGCCGGCGACCGCTTCCTGTGCCTTGGCGAGCCGCGCCACCGAGCTCGCGAGCACGGGATGCTCTTTGTGCTTGGTGATGAACTGCTGCAGATCGCCGAGGTACGCGCGCACGTTGGCGCCGCCGTTTTGCGCGAGCTTGCGCGCCACCAAGTCGAGCGCCTGAATGTGGTTGGTACCCTCGTAGATGCTGAAGATCTTGGCGTCGCGGCAGTACTGCTCGACGGGGTGGTCCTTCAAGAACCCCGCTCCGCCCATGCTCTGAATGGCCAGCGCGGCCACCTCGAAGCCGGTGTCCGAGCCGTAGCTCTTGAAGATGGGTACGAGCAGCTCGACCTGGCCGTGGTGATAACCGGCCTTCGCGTCGTCCTTGCCGGCGAGCAGCTTCGACCACTCGGCGTGCTGGACCAGCTTGTGGCAGAGCGCGCGCGTGCCTTCGATGCGCGCCTTCATCTCGATGAGCATCCGGCGAACGTCGGCGTGCTCGACGATCGGCACCTTGGGTGCGTTCGGGTCTTTGAAGTTCTGGATGCTCGGCCCCTGCTTGCGATCTTTGGCGTAGTCGGCGGCCCACAGGTACGCGGCGGAGCCCGCGGCCAGCCCCTGCAGCCCCACGCCGATGCGCGCCGTGTTCATCATCAAGAACATCTGCGCCATGCCCTGGTGCTCGACCGTGCCCACCAGCTCGCCGACGCAGCCGTCGTTGTCGCCGAAATTGAGCACGCACGTGGCCTGCCCGTTGATGCCCATCTTGTGCTCGATCGACGGCACGACCACGTCGTTGTCCTCGCCGCTCGGGCGCACGCGCGGCACGATGAAGAGCGAAAGCCCCTTCGTACCGGGCTTGGCGCCCTCGATGCGCGCGAGCACCAGGTGCACGACGTTTTCCGCCAAGTCGTGGTCGCCGCCGGAGATGAAGATCTTGGTGCCGCGAATGCTGTAGGTGCCGTCAGGGTTGCGCTTCGCCGACGTGGTCGCCGCGCCGACGTCGCTGCCCGCGTGCGGCTCGGTCAGACACATCGTGCCGCCCCATTTGCCTGCGAACATCGGGTCCGCGTACGTCGCCTGCTGCGCCGGGGTACCGAACTCGGCGATCACTTCGGCAGCCGCGTGCGTGAGCCCGGCGTACATCGAGAACGATGTGCTCGCGCCGCTGATCAGCTCTTCGACGCAGCTCTGCAGGTTGCGCGGCGCGCCTTGGCCGTGGTGCTCGGGCGGCGACGAGATGCCCTTCCAGCCCGCGGCGTAGAGCGCCGACCAAGCCTCCTTGAAGCCCGACGGCGCCTTCACGCGGCCGTTTTCGATGCGACACCCCTCGCGATCGCCCACCGCGTTCAAGGGCCCGATCACGTCCTTCACGAAGCGATACGACTCATCGAGCACCATCTTGATTTGGTCTCGGCCCCAGTCTTTGTACGGCTCCTGCTCGAGCAGGCGGTCGATGTCGAACTGCTCGAAAAGCAAGAACTGGAAATCGCGCAAATCTGCCTTGTAACGATTGATCGGCTGGGACATCGCTTCTCCTCGCGGCTGTCGCGGCGACCTCGGTCGCTCGCGGCTCCTCTCGAACATCGCGCCACGCGCCGACCTGGGCGCGCGACCCCGTGCGCGCGTTGGTCGGGCCCCGCTGGGGGCCAACAATG
>CAZYWR010001520.1:0-11864 GCA_964651185.1 uncultured Polyangiales bacterium | reverse complement strand
CGGTGATATGAATCCCGCGCCCCGCGATTGATCCGGTAATGATCGAGTTCTGGACGACAAGGCCGTTATTATTGGGGCCTGCGGGACATGAAAGGAAGGCTGCGTCGGTGTTGGTGATTCTCAGATTGTCGCTCCGCGCTTCGCGGATCTCGCTCTTGCCCTCGTTGCGGTCGTTCCAGCGGCCGGCTGGGGGCTTCGCGGGCGGGCGGCTGGCCGGCGCCTGAAAGCGAGAGCGCGCGGTGTCGAGCTCCGGCGGTCGCGAGGAGGGGCGCTTCTCGGGCACCCCTGCCGCCCCGGTCGTGGCCGCCGTGTCGATCACCACGAGCACGCTGCCGACTCGCACGCGCTCGCCGACCTTGGCCGCGAGCTGCGTGATCCGCCCCGCACGCGGCGCGCCGATCGTGACGGTCGCTTTGTCCGTCATGACCTCGACCATGTCCTGGTCTTCCCGCACGTAGCTACCGGGCTCGACGTGCCAGGCCACCACCTCGCCCTCTGCCACGCCTTCGCCGATGTCGGGCAGTCTGAATTCGAAGAGCATCGATCCCTCAGTAGTGGGCCGTCTCGAGCAGCGCCGGCACGATTCGGTGCGCGAGCGGCAAGTATTCGTTTTCGAGCGTGTAGGGGAAGGGCGTGTCCCAGCCCGTGACGCGCATGGGTGGCGCCTCGAGGTGCAGGAATGCCTTCTCGCACAAGAGCGAAACGAGCTCCGCGCCGAAGCCGCAGGTGCGCGGGGCTTCGTGCACGATCACCAAGCGCCCGGTGCGCTTCACGCTCGCGACCAGCGTGTCGATGTCGAGCGGCCAGAGCGTGCGCAGGTCGATCACCTCGGCCTCGACGCCCTGCTCGGCCGCCTTTTCCGCTGCGGCGATCGCCTCGTAGAGCATCGCGCCCCAGGCGATGAGCGTCACGTGCTCGCCCGGGCGTACGACCTTCGCTGCGCTCAGCGGCACCGTGTAGTCGCCCTGCGGAACCTCCATCTTCGCCGCGCGGTAGACGCGCTTGGGTTCGAAGAAGATCACGGGATCGTCGTCGCGGATCGCGCTCAAGAGCAGACCCTTGGCGTCGTACGGATTGGACGGGCACACGACCTTCAAGCCGGCCACGTGGATGAACAGCGACTCGGGCGATTGCGAGTGGTAGTGACCGCCGCGAATGCCGCCGCCGATGGGCGTGCGCACCACCATCGGCACGCTGAACTCGCCGCCCGAACGATAGCGGTACTTCGCGGCCTCGTTCACGATCTGATCGAAGGCTGGATAGATGAAGTCGGCGAACTGGATCTCCGGCACAGGCCGGAGCCCGTAGAGCGCCATGCCGATCGCCGCGCCCACGATGCCGCCCTCCGCGAGCGGCGTATCGATCACGCGATCATCGCCGAACTCGTCGCGCAGGCCGGCCGTCACGCGAAAGACGCCGCCCACCCGCGCCACGTCTTCGCCGAGCACCACGACGCGCTCGTCGGCGCGCAGCGAGGTGCGCAGCGCGTCGTTGATCGCCTGCACCATCGTCATCTCGGGCATGGGATCACTCTTCTCCGCCCGGGCGCGGGCCGCGCTCGCACTGCGCGCACTCCTCGTCGAGGTGCCAAGGTCGCTCGGCGTAGACGCCGTCGAACATGCTCGCGAGCGGAGGCGGACGCTTCTTTTCGGCGAGCTCGATGCACTCTTTGATCTCGGCCTCCGTGCGCGACGTGAAGCGCAGCTCGTCTTTGTCGCTCCAAGCGCCGAGCTGCTCGAGGTGACGCCGCAGGCGCGGCAGCGGATCTTGCTTCGTCCACTGTTCGACCTCGTCGTTGCCGCGGTAAGCCCGCGGATCGTCCGACGTCGAGTGACCCCCGAGCCGATACGTCAAGAGCTCGATCAGGGTCGCGCCCTCACCGCGTTCGGCGCGCTCGGCCGCCTCGCGCACGGCACGGTAGACGGCGAGCGCGTCGTTGCCGTCGCAGCGCACGCCCTTGAGGCCGTACGCCAGGGCCTTGCTGGCCAAGCTGGGCGCGGCGGTCTGACGATCGCTCGGCACGCTGATCGCCCAGCGGTTGTTGCGGCACAGAAACACGTTGGCGGTTTTGAAGACGCCGGCGAAGTTCAGACCGGTGTGGAAGTCCGGGGTGCTGGTCGCGCCGTCGCCGAAGAAGACGGCCGCGACGAGCGGCTTCTTCTTGAGCTTGGCCGCCCAAGCGAAGCCGACCGCGTGCATGATCTGCGTGCCGATCGGCGAGCTCACCGAGGCGTAGTGATAGGCCTTGCCGGTCACGTGATCGGGCATTTGCCGGCCGAGCACCGGGTCATCGGCGTTGCCGTAGATGTTGTCGACGTACTGCTGCAAGGGAAAGCCGCGCCAGAGCAGCGCTCCGAGCTCGCGGTAGCAAGGGAAGATCCAGTCTTCCTCGCCCAGCGCCGCGGCGGACGCGAGCACTGCCGCCTCTTCGCCGCGGCAGCCCACGTGGAAGCTCACGCGCCCCTGCCGCTGCAGCGCCAGCGCCCGATCGTCGAGCAGCCGGGTGCGCAGCATCGCTTCGTAGATGCGCACGACCAAGCCCGTGTCGAGCTTCGGATCGCGCGCCGGGTCGGCACGACCATCGAGGCCGAGCACGGCCTGCACTTCGAGCGGCGCGTCCGGCGCGGTGCCTTCGTTGGTACGGGGAGTGGGGAACTCGTAACGGATCATGAAATCACCGTGAGGCGGCGGGGCGCTTTGCCATAGCGATCGCTGAAGGGAGCGGGCTGTCCGCGCAGGATGCCCTTCAGGAAGGCCTCAGCGGCCCGGTAGCTCGAGCGTACGAGCGGACCTGCCGCGACGTACTTGAAACCCATGCGTACACCCTCCGCGCGGTAGCGCTCGAACTCCTCGGGCGCGACGTAGCGCACCAGCTCTGCGTGCTTTTCTGACGGCCGCAGGTATTGCCCTACAGTCAATACGTCGACCTCGGCGGCGCGTAAGCGGTCCATGGCTTCCAGCACCTCTCCTTCGTGTTCGCCGCAGCCGACCATGAGAGAGCTCTTGGTCACGCCGGCGCCTGCGGCGCGCGCCGCGCGCAGGACCTCGATCGAACGCTCCCAGGAGCAGCGCGCGTCGCGCATGGTCCGCTGCAAGCGCGGCACCACTTCGACGTTATGGGCGAACACGTCCGGTTGACCGCTCTCGACCACTGTTCTCACATCCGCTGCCACGCCCGCGAAATCGCCGACCAAGGTCTCGACCAGGAGCTCGGGCGAGAGCTCTTTGACGCGCTGCACTGTGCGCGCCACGTGAGCCGCGCCACCGTCGAGCAAATCATCGCGGTCGACCATGGTGATCACCACGTAGGAAAGCCCCATCTGGGCCAGAGCGCGGGCGGTGTTCTCGGGCTCCCGTGGATCGACAACGCCACGCGGATGGCCCGTATTCACGGCGCAGAAGCGGCAGCCTCGCGTGCAGGTTTCGCCCAGGATCATGATGGTGGCGGTGCCCTCCCGCCAGCACTCACCGATATTGGGGCAGCGCGCTTCCTCGCACACGGTCTTCAGGTCGAGCCTGCGAAAGCGTTCGCGCAGCTCGTTGTACTGCTCGCCCCCCGGCATGCGAACTCGAAGCCATTCGGGCTTGCGCTGCGGCAGATTCATTCCCGTTCCTCCGGTCGAAACACGCGCGGGCGCGCGCGAGCGAACTGTCGAATCGCGCGCTCGCGCCCGCTGGCAAAGCGCGACGGCCGATCCTCGTCCGAAAGCTGAGCTCCTGATCTCCAGGGTAGAGACAGATAGAGGCCGCGCCAAGCGCGAGCGAGCGGGAAGGGGGGTCTAGGCAAGGGAGTCGCTACGCTGAGGTAGCGCACGCTCCGCGAGTTGTCTCGCAGCTCACGCTCCCGCCCTCGAAGCGCTCACAAATCCCCGCGTGAGCGCGCGCTCGGCCGGTGCACTGACGCGCGCGAGCAAAACATGACGCGCATGCTATGGCACACGCGTGAACGCACTCGAAGGGCGCTGGCCGCAGCTCGCACGGTTGGCCCGCGTCGAGCTTGCGACGCTGCCGACCCCGGTCAAGTTTTTGCCGCGCGCCTCGGAGCGGCTCGACTCGGAGATTTGGGTCAAGCGCGACGATCTGACCGCGGCCGCCTACGGCGGGAACAAGGTGCGCAAGCTCGAATATCTCCTGGCGCGCGCGAGAGAGCGCGGCGCGCGAGCTCTGGTCACCGCGGGCTCGGTCGGGAGCCATCACGTCTTTGCCACCGCCTACTACGGTCGCGAGCACGGCTTGGAGACCTACGCGGCGCTCACGCCGCAGCCGTACCATCGGCACGTCGAAGAGCAGCTGCGCGCGAGCTTGGCGGTCGGCGCCCACCTCTATCCCGTGTCGAGTGCGAGCGAGGCCGCTCGGCGCATGCTGGAGCTTTCGGTCCGGCTGCGCTTCTGGGGGCAGCGACCGTACGTGATCCCGGTGGGCGGTTCGAACGTGTACGGCACGCTGGCCTTCGTGAACGCGGGACTGGAGCTGGCCGAGCAGATCGATGCGGGCTTGTGTCCGGACCCTGCCGCTGTGTACGTGGCGACGGGCACCGCCGCGACCGTCTCGGGCATCGCCCTCGGCTTGGCTGCGGGCGGCGTGCACACCCAAGTGGTGGCCGTGCGCGTGCTCGATCGCCTGCATGCGAACCGCGCGCGCATCGGCGCGCTCATCTACCGAACGGAGGCGCTCGTGCGCACGCTCGAGCCGCGCTTTCCGAAGGTGGGTGTGCGCGCGCTCGCCAGCGTGCGCATCGACCGCGAGGAGCTCGGGCCTGGCTACGGCCTGACGACGCCTGCGAGCGAAGCGGCGCGCGATTTCGCCGCCAGCGAGGGGCTCGCGCTCGACGAAACCTACACGAGCAAGGCGTTCGCCGCGCTGCTGCGCGAGGCGCGCGGCGCGCGGCGCGGCCAGAAGCTCTTGTACTGGCACACGCTGTCGAGCGCGAGCCTCGAGCCCCTCTTGCGCGAGGTGCCCGAGGCGCCGGAGCGTTTCGTCAAGCTGATGACGCTCGGCTGAGCGAGTTCGCGCCAGCGACCGCGATCGGGCGGACAGCACCCGCAGCAGCGGCGCGCATCAAAGGAACGTCTGCGGCTCGCACTCCTGCGTGATGCTCAGCTTGTGCACGTGTGCGTCTCGCAGGGTCACGCAGGCTTTGCCGTCCGTGTGGAGCGAGAGCTTCTTGTTGTCAGCGTCGTAGTCCCAGTCCGTGCCCAGCGTGTACTGCGTGTCGTCGATGACGACCTTCAGATACGTGGGATCCTTGACGTCGTAGGAGATCTCGTAGTCACAGGAGATAGAGGAGCCGACGATCTGCGTCAACTCGTCGAGGATGCCGGCCTGATCTTGGCCAATCGGACGGTAGTGATCCGTACCGCCGTGCTGCGCGAACTGGTTCATCGCGTCCACCGACGCCTGATCGTCTTCGAGATCGAAGCCGAGCACGTAGGTCTTGATGTTGGCGGCGGCGAGCTTGTCGATCGCATCCGTCACGGCGGAGATATCGGCGTCCGTGGTGTCCAGGCTGCCGTCGCCGCAGTTGGGCTGACCGTCCGTCATGAGGACGACGTACTTGTCGTGCGGCGTGCAGTCGGCGCAGGGCTGGTCGAGGTAGGTGAGGGCCGCCTGCAACGTAGCCGCCGTCGGGGTAGCGCCGATGTCGGGCGCCGCCATGTTCAGGTACGAGGCGATCTTGTCGGACGTGTTCAGGTCCGGGGGAACGTCGATCACGCCCGGATCGCAGCTGAGCGTGATGTAGGTGCCTGGGTCGAGGAGCTTGGTTGGGTCCGTGTACGTGGTCGGGTCGAGGAAGATGGTCCAGTCGACACCGGCAGGCGCCATGTCCTTGTTCACCGCGGGAAACACCATCAGCCCGAAAGCGACCGTGTCCTGCAGCTGGCTGGTCAGCGACTGGATCGCGCCGAGCGCGGGCGTCCAGCGGTCGACGCCCAAGGTCATGCTGGACGAGCGGTCCTGCACGATCAGGATGTCGGGCGAGTTCGGAGTGACGGAGATCGGCAAGCTGTCGCAGTCGTTGTTGCTGCCGTCGATGATCCTCACCCCGGAGTCGTGACTCACGTTTGCCGCCGAAGTGCTCTTGCCGCTGTCCTTGTGCTCGCTCGCGGCGGCCCCGGCATCTTTGGACGAGCCGTTCTTCCCGCCTGAACTCGAGCTGTCGTCGTCGGAGCTGTCGTCCTCCCCGGCGCTCCCCATATATTCGCTGGTTGCCCCGCTGCTGTTGGTGCCGCACGCGGCCACGCCCCCAGCGGCGATCAAAAGCCAATTGGAAAGTCTCATATTCCACTCCCGAGCCCGTCGCCCTGGCGCGCACGACCAGGCTCGCGGTCTGCGATAAAAGCAGGCATTTTTTTCCGGCGCGTGCCTATCCTTAACATGAGAAGGGGGCAGGTTTCGCCGACAAACTGCACGTGAATGCGTGTTGCTAGCGCGCGAATTCTCGTGTCTTTTCAGCCGCCGTTCAGGATTCCGTTGGCCATGCTTACGCGCCGCGTCGGCGGCCGAAACTGAGAATTGAGAGCGAGCCGGCGGGGTGTTTTCGGCGTGCGCGCATTCGCGTGGCGGTCCGTTTTCTACCGGGTCACCATAGCGCCCGCCGCCTGCTTCAGTTCAAAGTCGAACTGAAGCAGAGGCTCACGCTCTGGGCGAGAAAAGTGCTCGACACGCCGGAGATCTGCAGAGGCGTGGCGTAGAACGCCCCGGTGAGCGCCGCGCCGATTCCCCACTCGCCGCGTCCTCCGACCCACCACTCCTTGCCGAGCGTCAGCGAGCTGCCGAAGCCCGCGCCGCTGTCGACATACGTCGTGGGGCCATGCTCGATGGTGCCGTTGACGAGCACCTTCTCGCGGCGCCGCTCGGTCAGCGCGCTCGCGCCCAGGACCAAGGTCAGATAGATGTTGGTCGGCATGAAGTAGTAAGTCGCGCCGCCGCCGAATAGCCACATGGTGGTGGACAGCTCGTCGTCGCTCGTATCTTTGATGCCGTCGACCTCTTTGTTCGCGCTCACCACCGTGACGGCCATATTTCCGTGCAAGATGAGGTTGTCGAAGACGCTGCCGCCGATCGCGACCTGGAAGCTGCCCGCCACGCCGCGCGTCTTGATGTGCGACACGGGCCCGCCCGAGGTGATGCGCTCTCGGTAGTATGCCGAGCCGGCCCCGACGCCAGCGTTGAAGCGCAGGAAGAAGCCGTCGTGCTCGCGTGCGCCGATGTTGGGCGTACGCCGGCGCGGAGGCCGATACGGGTAGGGCTGAAACGCCGGGTAGTCGGGCGGGGGCGCGTACGGTGCGTAGTAAGGTGGAGGCGGCGCGGGCGGAGCCGACGGTGGACTCACGCTGGGCGGGGACCCCGCGTTAGGCGGGAGCAAGGGCGAGGGCGCCGGCTGAAAGCCGTTGGGCGCTGTGGGCGGTGCGCCGCTCGAAGGGTATTCGGCAGGAGCGGACGAAGCGGGCGCGGGTCCGGCGGGTGGACTCGGGAACGACGACGGCCCCGGCGCGGGAGCTTGGGCCGACACCGGAGCCGCGTTGCCGGCGAGGAGGACGGCGCACCAAGACCAGCGTAAGCAAGCGAGGCGCAAAACGTGCATCAACACTTGGGCCTGCCACGCGCGCCTCCCGCTGGCAACCGGCGGGCCATGACGCCGAGTTAGGTCAGGATGCCATCCCATGTAGGTCCTTACGCATTACGCATCGCGTCAGGCGTCTGTGGGGACCTACACGCCGGCTCTGCTCACCACGCCGTGCTGCGCGAGTCCGCTGCGATCAGGTGCCGGCGTCGGCGGCTGCGTGGCAAGCGAGGTATTCGCCGAGCTTCTGGCGCTCTTCGAGCGAGGGAGCGGCGCCGTTCGGCGGCATCATCGTATTCGTCGCGTTGGGTCCTGCCGCCGCCGACTCATCGATGTGCTTGGCGGCATCCAAGACGCCTTGTTCCGTGTCGAAGTTGTGATCCGAGGGTGCACCCATGCGCTGCGCTGCCGGCACATTCACGGAGTGACAGCGGATGCAGTACATCGTGATGATCGGTTGGATATCCTTGTCGAAGGTGACGGTCGAGCCCGTGGGGCAAACCGCCCCGCTCGGCGGCCCGACGTCTTCTGAATCTTCATCGCTGTCCTTGTCGTCGTCCTTGTCGCTGCCGCAGGCGCACAAGCCAAGGATCGCAGCGAGCAGCACGATCGAGCGATAAGCATTCATCACGATTCCTCCGGCGCTGAAGGTAGCGGATCCGCGTACGGTGACATGCGACATGTTGTCGCACCTGTCGTCGTCGGATTCGCGCGGTAAACAGGTTTCGCGCGTAGGGCGTATGGAGTAGACAGAAGTTCTTCGCTTGCGAGGAGTGGAACCGATGTTGAACAGCAGGCGAGCGGCTGCTTGGATTGGGGCGTTGCTCCTCAGCGGCTGCGGCGGCGATTCCGGGCAGGGCCACAACGTCGAGATCAAGTTCGCCGCGCTCGTCGGCGAAGCGCCTTTCTCCTGCACGCAGAGCTATATGCTTGGCACGCCGGCGAGCATGGTGCAGCCTCGCGACTTACGACTGTACGTCTATGACGTCGCGTTGGTGCGCGCGAGCGGTGAGCAGGTGAAGGTGACGCTCGCCGAAGACGGCCACTTTCAGCGTGCGAACGTCGCGTTGCTCGACTTCGAGGATCGCACAGGCACGTGTGCTGGCACCCTCGCGACGAATACGAAAGTCGTCGGGAGCGCTCCAGAGTATCCGGACTATACCGGCCTCCATTTTCGTATCGGGGTGCCGAGCGAGCTGAATCATCTCGACGAGGCCAAGCAGGCACCACCACTCAACTTGTCCGGTCTGTTCTGGTCCTGGCAAGACGGCTACATCCAGCTGCGCTCCGAGTGGCAGAATCCCACCTATTTGTCCTGGCAGTTCCTGCTCGCGGAATCGATCTACGATAGCCCGAACGGGTGCAAAGGCAGCGACAGCGCGGGGTACACCTGCCCGAACTCGTTTCAGCCGATCGTGGAGCTGGCGAACTTCGACCGCACCCAGGACACGATCAAGCTCGATCTGGCGGCGCTGTTTCAAGGCATCAACTTTCAGCGCACGGATTGGACGCCCATGGATCAGCTCCCCTCGTCCGATCCTACACAGAATACGAACATCGACTATCAGCCGGGCTGCCACAGCGACGAATGGGATGCAGAGTGCGCGGTTTTGTTTTCGGTGCTCGGCATCGACTACGTGCATCGCGGCGCGCCCGACCCGACGAAGCAGACCTTCGTCTCGAAGATGTGAGGCGGTCGGTGCCGCGCGCGTGGAGCGAGCGCGCTGGTTCGGGGCGGACGAACATGATGCGCGTCCTGCTCGCGTTATGTCTGCTGGTGGCGTGCGATCGCTCGCGCGCCAGCGAGCAGCGCTATCGCTTCGCGCTGCCGCGCGGTGTGACGGCACCCGTCGTGCCCGCCGACAATCCCATGTCACCCGAGAAGGTTGAGCTCGGCCGCCGCCTGTTTTGGGATCGGAGGCTTTCGAGCAAGGGGAGCTACGCGTGCGCGAGCTGCCATGTCCCCGAACGCGCCTTCAGCGACGGTCGTGAAGTCGCGCGCGGGATCGACGGAGAGGCGCATCCGCGTAACACGCCGAGTCTCGCGAATGTCGGCTATTTCGGCCTGTTCACCTGGGCGAATCCGCGCCTCCACAGCCTGGAGGGCCAGGCGCTCGTGCCGCTTTTGGCGCGCCGCCCACCGGAGCTCGGCGTGGCAGACCAGCTCGACGAAGTGCTCGCGCGCCTGCGTGCCGATCCGGACTATGCACGGCGCTTTCGCGCTGCTTTCCCGGATGTAGACGAGCCCGTGACGAGCGCCAACTTGATCGCGGCGCTGGCGGCGTTCGAACGCACTTTGTTGTCGCTGTCCGCACCTTACGATCGCTACCTGGCGGGCGATGCACGAGCGCTCAGTCCGGCGGCGCTGCGCGGGCTCGCGCTTTTCGAATCAGATCGCTTGAAGTGCTCCGCATGCCACCGCGGGCGTCTCCAGAGCGATGCGGCGGACGGTTCGCGATCATCTGAGTTCGAGCCGTTTCACAACACGGGCCTCTACAACCTCGGCGGGCGCGGTCTGTATCCTCAGGACAACCAGGGACTCTATGCGTTTACGCGGCGACCACAAGACATGGGCAAGTTCCGCACGCCGTCTTTGCGCAACATCGCCGAGACGGCGCCGTACATGCACGATGGGAGCATTCCGACGCTCGACGCCGTGATCGATCACTATGCCGCCGGCGGGCGCGCGATCGCGAGCGGCCCGCGGGCCGGTATTGGCGCGGACAATCCGTACAAGGATGCGCGCGTCTCGGGGTTCTCGCTTTCTGCGGAAGAGCGTAAGGACCTGCTCGCGTTTCTCCTCAGTCTCACGGACGAGGCGTTCGCGCGCAATCCCGCCTTCAGCGATCCCTTCGCGCCAGCGCGCGCGGCGCGATAGTCGCCAATCTCACTTCGTGATCGTGATCGTGATCGTGATCGTAGTCGTCCTCGTGTTCGTGCTCGCGCGTGTCCTCGTGCGCGTGCTCGCGCACGCGCACGACTACGAGAACGTGTACGAGGACGATTGGGGAGGCCTATGTGCTGCCGCGATGTTCGAGGAATCGGCGTGGTCACATGGGGAGGCCGCAGCGGAGCCAGGTGAGGATCTCGGTGCGCTCCTCGAGCGTGATGGGGACGCCGGCCTCGGGCGGGGGCATCAAGCAGTGGAGCACTTCGTCGTGGATCGTGTCCTGCCAGTCTGAGACGTGTTCGTACTGGTCCAGTGGCCACGGCCCGTTCCAAGTGGGGGCGTGGCAGATCACGCAGCGTTCGCGGAAGATGGGTGCGACGTCGGAATAGTGGGGCTCGGGCGAGGGGCACGAGGTCGGCGCTTGCACCAAGCAGGGCATGGGCGCCGCGTCCATCGGGGCAGCATCGCTCGTGTCGCTCGCATCGAGTGCATCGGTCGCGGCGTCAAGGGAGGCGTCCGATCCGGCGTCGCTCATCGTGTCTGGTCCGGCATCGCGCATCACGTCGGCTGCACCATCCGGCGCAGGATCGTTGGGACTCGCATCCGTCGGGACGGATGGGCTCTGGGCGTCGCTCTCCTGGGGCGGGCGCGGATCTGAGCCTCCACAGGCAGAGGCCACCATCACCAGCGCACATCCCAGGTAAGGCGGGGGGCTAAGAACTCGGCGGCGCATCTCGGCGAGCTTAGCCCGCCGCGAGGTCGCGATCACGCGCGTGCGACACTTGGTCGCATGGGCGCCGCGGGCCGGTGTGGATATATGGGCGGGTCGGAGGTCACAAATCTTATGCACACGACCATGTCGAGATCGCTATCGGCACTCATCGCGTTAACCGGAGTCTTTCTCGCGCCGGCGATCGCCGAAGCCCACATCACGGTCATCTCGGGACCGGCATTCGCGAATACGACGCAAGAGATCACGTTCGGTGTCGCTCACGGCTGCTCGGGGGTGGATACATACACTGTCAATATCGAAATTCCGGCAGGCGTGACCTCCGTGCGTGCAGAAGGGAGCACCTTCGGCAAACCCACGGTGAATAAGGATGCATCTCAGACCGTGACTTCAATCACATGGCAAAAGGCCGATGCGGATCTGCTCGGTACCGACGACGACTACTACAAGCTGACGATCCGCGCGAAGATTCCAGACCAGCCGTTTACGACGCTCTACTTTGTGGCCCATCAGACGTGCAAGACCCCCTCGGGAACGACCACGGTCGTCGATTGGATCGCGACCGCCGCGACCCCGGCCGAAGACGCTGGAACGGCGGAGCCCGCGCCGGCGCTGACGGTGCTCCCCGCGCGACAAGCAGGGTGGAACAAGTTCACGGTGCCGGTCGCCATCCCCACCCT
>CAZYWR010001519.1:0-1704 GCA_964651185.1 uncultured Polyangiales bacterium | reverse complement strand
TACGTCGGGCGCTGCTCGGCCGTCGCCGTGCTGATCGCGTACGGCGCCCTGCTCGCATCGGAGCAGCTCGGCGGGTTCGCGAGCGAACGGTCCGCCACGCTCGACCTCGAGCACACCGGCGAAGGCGCGATCGTGTACTTTCTCACCCTCGCCTGCGCGCTCTCGGCGGTGCACGGCTTGGTCGATTTCACCGTACGACGTCTGCAGCGGCACGGTCAGCTGGTCTCGCAGCTTGCCGCCGAACATCGCGCGCGCGAGCGCGAGCTCCAACTCGCGGCTCAGCTCGAAGAGGCGCAACGGCTCGAGGCATTGGGGCGCCTGGCGGGCGGCATCGCGCACGACTTCAACAACCTGCTCACGGTGCTGATCGGCTGCGCCGAAGTCGCGGAGACCAGTCTGGCGAGCAATCCGTCGCTCGCCACCCGCTCTTTGCGCGATCTGCAGGTGGCGGCCGGACGCGGAGCCAGCCTTACTTCACAGCTGCTCGACTTCGCTCGCCGTCGGCCTGCCCAGCCGCGGAACGTGGATCTCAATCCCACGATCGTCAGCGCGGCACAGCTGCTCGAACACCTGCTCGAGGCGGAAATCGAGTTACGCGTGCGCACCTGCGCCGAGCCCTGCGTGGTGCACATCGATCCGAGCGGTCTCGAGCGCGTGCTGTTGAACCTGGCCGTGAATGCGCGCGACGCGATGCCCGAGGGCGGCACCGTAACCCTGGCCTTGGCCGTCCGTGAACGCGACGGCGTGGAGCAAGTGGTCCTCGAAGTGAGCGACACCGGCATCGGCATGGCCTCGCAAGACCTCGCGCATATCTTCGAGCCATTCTTCACGACCAAGGGGAGCGGACGAGGCACGGGGCTCGGGCTCGCCAGTGTGTACGGGATTGTCACGCAGAGCCAAGGTCAGATCGAGGTCGATTCGAGCCCCGGCGGCGGCACCACCTTCCGCTTGCGCTGGCCGCGCGTGCACGAAAGCCCCGAGCCTTCCCCAGCGCAAGTCGAGGTCGTCGGCGGGCGCGAGTTGCTCTTGCTGGTGGACGATAACGCCGAGGTGCGTTTGGTGGCGTTCGCGCATCTGAGCGGAGCCGGCTACGAGGTCTTGAGCGCGAGCTCGGGCGAGGAAGCACTCGCGCTGCTGAAGGAGCACGAGGCCAGCGTGCGCATGATCGTGAGCGACGTGTCCATGCCCGGGATGTCGGGTGTCGAGCTCGCCGGACAGGTGCGCGTGCGCCATCCGAAGCTCCCGATCTTACTGATCTCCGGCTACTCCGACGAGCTACACGGCAAGTCGGCGCGTCTCGCGCACTACTTGGCCAAGCCCTTCTCGGGGCAACAGCTCCTCCTTGCGGTGCGACGCGCGCTGGACGGCGAGAGCACGTAGGCAGAGTCTGCCCGTGCGAGCGCGTCGACGACGGCCACGGTGGCTACCGGCGCATGCCTTCGCTCTCCGTGGACGTTCGCCGACGTCTACTCGTGCGCGTTACGACGCAAGTAGGCGGGGATGTCGAGCACGCGCTCGTCGTGGAGCGCGCTCGGGCCGAACGCGCTCGAGCGCGCGGCCGGCACGATCGCCGGCTCGGGCTGCGGCTGCGAGGGGCGCGCGTTGAGGCGGCCGCTCGGCGTATTGGTGTAGCTGACCCGAGCTTGGGACGGTTCCCCGGCCGCTCGCGCAGACAGCGCGTTGCGCGTCGGCGCGAGCGAAGGG
>CAZYWR010001518.1:0-5180 GCA_964651185.1 uncultured Polyangiales bacterium | reverse complement strand
TACGGAGCGCGCTGAGCGAAGGCGTGACGCGTTTTCACGTCGACATCATGGATGGTCGCTTCGTCCCGAACCTGAGTATGGGCCCGCACGTGGTGCGCTGCCTGCGTCCGCTGGCCGACGCGCGCGGCGCGAAGCTCGACGTGCACCTGATGGTGGAGCGGCCGGAGGCGTTCGTGGGCGCGTTCGCCGACGCAGGTGCGAACGCGATCAGCGTGCACGTGGAGGCCACGGCGCACCTGGAGCGCGTGGTGAGCCAGATCCGCGAGCGAGGGGCCGAAGCCGGCGTGGCGATCAATCCAGCGACGCCGCTCGGCGCGCTCGAAGAGATCCTGCCCGAGCTCGATTTCGTGTTGATCATGAGCGTGAATCCGGGCTTCGCCGCGCAGCCGTTTCTGCCCTCAGCAGCTGCAAAGATCGCGCGCCTGCGCCGTCTGCTGAAGGAGCGCGGACTCACCCGCCTGGCCGTTCAGGTGGACGGCGGCATCCACGTCGAGACCATCGCGCAAGTAGCGCTGGCCGGCGCGGATCGCGCGGTCGCCGGATCGGCGGTGTTCGAGGGACCAGGCAGCATCGCGGAGAAGCTCGCTCGGCTGCGCGCGGCAGCGCGGGTTTAGGACGGCACGGACGACCCGTTCTGGGTTTGAAAGGAGCGCGAGATGCGCATCGGCATGGTAGGAATGGGAAGGATGGGCGCCAACATGGCGCGGCGGCTCATCGCCAAAGGGCACGAGTGCGTGGTGTACGACGTGTCGAGCGAGGCCGTGGCGGCGCTCGCCAAAGAGGGAGCCATCCCCGCGAGCTCGTACGCGGAGCTGGCGCAGAAGCTGCCGAAGCCGCGCGCGGTCTGGTTGATGGTTCCCGCGGGCATCGTACAGCGAGCCGTCGACGACTTGCTGCCCTCCCTCGAGCCGAACGACATCGTCATCGACGGCGGCAACTCTTACTACCACGACGACATCGCGCGCGCGCGCGCGCTCGGTGAGCGCAGCATCCGCTATCTCGACGTCGGTGTATCGGGCGGCGTATGGGGGCGCGAACGCGGCTACTGTCTGATGATCGGCGGCCCCAAAGAGGCCGTGCAAGCACTCGAACCTATCTTCGAGGCGCTCGCGCCCGGGCTCGCCGCGGCGCCGCGCACGCAGGGGCGCGAGCGTCGTCCCTCCACGTCCGAGAAAGGTTATCTGCACTGCGGGCAGACCGGCGCGGGCCACTTCGTGAAGATGGTCCACAACGGCATCGAGTATGGCCTGATGGCAGCGTATGCCGAAGGGTTGAACATCCTGCGCCACGCGGGCATCGGCAAACACGCGCGCGAGCTCGACGCCGAGACGACGCCGCTGCGCCAGCCCGAGCTCTACCAGTACGACTTCGATCTCGCCGAAGTGAGCGAGCTGTGGCGCCGCGGAAGCGTCGTGCAGTCGTGGCTGCTCGACTTAACGGCGCACGCGCTGCTCGAGGATCCCGACCTGTCAGGTTTTGCGGGGCGCGTGTCAGATTCGGGAGAGGGCCGTTGGACGCTGGTCGCGGCTATCGATGAAGGCGTGCCGGCGCCGGTGTTGGCGAACGCGCTGAGCCAGCGCTTCGCGTCGCAAGGACAGCAACAGTTCGCCAACCGCGTGCTCTCGGCGCTGCGCGGCGAGTTCGGCGGCCACAAGGAGAAGAAGTGATGAGCCGTGCGGACGCCTTCGTGTTCTTCGGCGCGACGGGAGACCTCGCGCACAAGAAGATCTTCCCCGCGCTCGGATACTTGGTGAAGAGCGGTCGCCTCAACGTGCCGATCATCGGACTCGCGCGCGAGGGGTGGAACCTGGAGCGGCTGGTCGAGCGTGCGCGCGACAGCCTGCGCGCCTACGGCGGCTTCAGTCCAGAAATCGGCGACAAGCTCTGCTCGCTGATGCGCTACGTCGACGGCGACTATCGCGATCTCAAGACCTTCGAGCGCCTACGCCAGACGCTCGATGGCGCGCAGCGGCCGCTGTTCTACATGGCCGTGCCGCCCTCGCTATTCATCCACATCGTGAAGTCGCTCCAGCAGACGCAGTGCGCCCGAGAGGGGCGGCTCGTGGTGGAGAAGCCGTTCGGGCACAACTTGGAGTCGGCCCGCGAGCTCAATCGGGCGATCTTGGAGGTCTTCCCCGAAGACTCGCTGTTTCGCATCGACCATTACCTCGGCAAGGAAGCCGTCGAGAACCTGTGCTACTTCCGCTTCGCCAATTCGATCTTCGAGCCGCTCTGGCACCGCCACTTCATCGACAGCGTGCAGATCACGATGGCTGAGTCGTTCGGCGTGCAGAGTCGCGGCAGCTTCTACGACCAGACCGGCGCGATCCGTGACGTGCTGCAGAACCATCTCTTGCAGGTGGCCGCGAACTTGGCGATGGAGCAGCCGGCCCACGGCTCGTCTTTACGCGAAGAGCGCGCGCGCACGATTCGCTCGGTCAGGCCGCTGCGTCCGGAGGACGTAGTTCGCGGGCAGTTCCGGGGCTATCGCGACGAGCCGGGCGTCTCCAAGGACTCCGACGTGGAGACGTTCTGCGCAGTGCGGCTGTTCATCGACAACACGCGCTGGGCGGGCGTCCCGTTCTTCATCCGCGCAGGCAAGTGTCTGCCGGTCACGGCGACCGAGGCGCGCGTGATCTTCGATCCGCCGGCGCGCCCGGCGCTCGGCGATCCCGTGCCTTGCGGGGCGACTTACCTGCGTTCGCGGCTCGGGCCAGACGTGGAGATCGCGCTGGGTATGCGCGCCAAGGCGCCCGGCGAGGCGATGAAGGGCACGCCTATCGAGCTCATCGCGCACAGTGACTCGCATCACCACATGATGGAGTATGAACGCTTGATCGGCGCGGCATTCGAAGGCGACACCGAGCTGTTCGCGACCCAGGCCGGCGTGGAGGCCGCGTGGTGCGTCGTGGACGACGTGCTGAAGAATCCCCCGCCCCTCCACTTCTACGAGCCTGGCACGTGGGGCCCCAGAGAAGCCGATGCGCTGATCCAAGAGTTCGGTCCATGGCAGGACCCGCACGCCCCTACCAAGCGGCCAGCTCAGTGAACGAACCGGTGTGTCGCAAACGGAGGACCGTATGGATCAGGCACAGCTCGATCGTCTTTGCGTCGACACGATTCGCTTTCTCGCCGTCGACGCGGTGCAGCAGGCAAACTCCGGCCATCCCGGGCTTCCGCTCGACGCGGCCCCGATGGCCTACGTGCTGTGGACCAAGTTCTTGCGCCACAGCCCGGCGAACCCGCGTTTTTACGATCGCGATCGCTTCGTGCTCTCGGCCGGACACGGTTCGGCCTTACTTTACGCGCTCCTGAACCTGACTGGTTACGATCTGCCGATCGAGGAGCTCAAGCGCTTTCGCCAGTGGCAAAGCCGTACGCCGGGTCACCCTGAGTCTCATCTCACGGCCGGCGTCGAGGCGACCACGGGTCCGCTCGGCCAAGGCATCGCGAATGCCGTGGGGATGGCGATCGCCGAAGCGCATCTAAGCGCTCGCTACAATCGCCCGGGCCACGAGATCGTCGACCATCGCACGTTCACCATCGTCAGCGACGGCGATCTGATGGAGGGTATATCGTATGAAGCGAGCTCGCTCGCCGGTCACTTGGGGCTGGGTCGTCTGATCGCGCTCTACGACGACAATCAAGTGACGCTCGCGGGCTCGACGTCGGTCGGGTTCAGCGAAGACGTGGGCGGGCGCTACGAAGCGCTCGGCTGGCACGTGCAGCGCGTCGAAGACGGCAACGACCTTGCGGCGCTGGAGACGGCTCTGCAGCGCGCCGTCGACGTGCGCGACAAACCCTCGCTCATCATGGTGCGCACCATCCTCGGCTACGGCGCGCCCAACAAGCAGGGCACGTTCGCGGCGCACGGCTCACCGCTCGGCGAGGGAGAGGTCGCGGCGACCAAGCGCAACTTGGGCTGGCCGCCCGACGCGAAGTTCCGCATTCCTGAGGAAGCAGGCGCGCACTTGCGCTCGGCGGTCGAGCGCGGCCGCGCCTTGGAGGAGCGCTGGCGCGCGCGTTTCGAGGCGTACCGCCGCGCGTTCCCGGAGCTGGCGACCGAGCTCGAGCGGCGCCTGGAAGGACGCCTGACGGATAGCTGGGCCAAGGATCTGCCCACCTTCCCCGCGGATGCGAAGGGTATCGCGACGCGCAAAGCGTCCGGGAAGGTCTTGACGCAGCTCGCGCACGTGCTGCCCGAAGTGTTCGGCGGTTCGGCCGATCTGAATCCGTCGACGGATACCGAGCTCCAAGGCGAGGGCGACTTTCAGGCGCCTTGGCGTTCGCGCGAGAAAGTGCAGGGCGCCGCCGGCGGCGCGTGGGATTACAGCGGCCGCAACTTGCACTTCGGCGTGCGCGAGCACGCCATGGGCGCGATCGTGAACGGGCTCGGTTACCACGGCGGGTTCATCGCGTTTAGCGCGACGTTCTTGGCGTTCTCTGATTATATGCGCGCGCCGATCCGGCTCGCCGCGCTCGCGCAGCTCGGGTCGATCTTCGTGTTCACGCACGACAGCATCGGGCTCGGCGAGGATGGCCCGACGCACCAGCCGATAGGCCAGATCGCTTCGCTGCGCGCGATCCCGAACTTGCTCGTGTTCCGGCCCGGCGACGCGAACGAGACGCGCTGGTCTTGGCAGGTCGCGATCGAGCAGCGCCATCGACCGAGCGCGCTGGTGTTCACGCGCCAAAACGTGCCCACGCTCGATCGCAAGGCGCTCGCGAGCGCCGAGGGCGTGCGCCGCGGTGCGTACGTGCTCAATCCTGACGTCCGCGATCCGGAGCTCATCTTGATGGCGACCGGCTCCGAGGTGGGCGTGATCGTGGCGGCGGCCGAACGTCTACGAGGAGAGGGCAAACGCGTGCGCCTGGTGTCGATGCCGTGCTGGCGCCTGTTCGAGGAACAAGACGCCGCGTACCGCGAGAGCGTCTTGCCCGCAAAGATCACCGCGCGCGTCGCCGTCGAAGCGGCGTCCCCGCTCGGCTGGGATCGCTACGCCGGCCCCCGAGGCGCGGTGATCGCCGTCGACGCGTTTGGCGCGTCGGCGCCCGGCGAAGTCGTCCTCCGCGAGTACGGCTTCACGCCCGAGCACGTCATCGAGCGCGCCCGCCAAGTGCTCGCCGTCTGAGCGGAGGCCCGGCAGATTCGCTGCGCGGGAGCTGCCTACAGTGATCAG
>CAZYWR010001517.1:0-9414 GCA_964651185.1 uncultured Polyangiales bacterium | reverse complement strand
GAGACGCGCGGTAAGAGCTCCAGGTCCCCGCGCACGTAACCGAGCACGGTGCGCAGCGCGCGGAGGTCACGGTTGACCGCGGCTTCCGATCTGCGCTCGGAGGTGGGCTCGTAAGTCCCCTGTCTTTTCCCGGCTACCACCGCGCGCTTCGGCTCGCGGAGTAGCTCCGAGCGCAGTCCCGACAGCTTGGCGCGCGTGAGGTCGTCGACAGAGCGCACGCCGGCTCGCTGCGCCCAGGCAAGGAGCTTGGCGGTCGCGGACCTGTAAACCTCCAGGGTTCGCGCCCGCAGGTGCGGGTGCGCCTTGAAGTAGGCCTCCACGGCGTCCGAGAGCTTCGTGCCGGTCGCGCGCGGCGCACCGCCCTCGAGCTCCATGCGGCGTTTGGCGAGCGACTTCGACTTTTTGACCGCCCACTCCTCGCGTTGCTCGAGCGTCGTGAGCTCGGCCTCCAGGCTCTCGTGGCGGATTTTGCCGCTGTCCGGGTCCTTGTAGCGCGCCATCCATCCGCTACGCCGCGCGGGGTTCGGTTTGATCAACACGACGCCGGGATGCTTCGGACCGCGCCGCTTCCGAGCTGCTTTGGGCCGAGCCTTGGGGCGCGCCTCCTCCTGAGCCGCTCTCTCATCGTTGGCCGGGTGCGTCTGCCCACCCCGCTTCCTTGCCGCCATGAACCGTCGACCGCCTTTCGCCGTACCGCAGACCGCCGGCTTCCGGGCCTGCTACCACTTTGCTACCACTTCTTGGCGGCAATGTGTGGCAAACAGCGCCCTGATAGTGCATCTCTGGATTGCCGCAATTCAGCGGAGATCGCAGCCACTCGAGGTCACAGCATGACACAAGATCTGTTGGTTCACCGGCCTGTCACGCCGGAGGCCGCGGGTTCGAGTCCCGTCCACCGCGCTACGAAGGAACCCCCGGAGAGTCCGGGGGTTTTCGCGTTCCGTCTGAGCCCGCTCCGGAATGCGAAAAGGGTACGGGCACACGCTGCGTGGGAAAGTCGGTGCACGGGCGTAACGGCGCTTCGTCGCGTCGTTACGATGGGCGCGATCGCCGGGCAGCGCGTTCTGGGCTCGCCGCAGCGGCTTCTTCCATCGCAAGTGCGTCGAAAGACCGCGTAGGACCGCCGCGGCGCGGCGAACGATCCGGTAGGACGGCGGCGGGATACCCTACACTTAGCTGGATTCCGCGTCGGAGTGCGGAGGGAGCGGGTGGTGTTCTGGAATCTCAGAGAGAGGCTCATCATGCTCGTCTCTGATCAGGGACTTCCCGTCAGCAAGCTTCGCGAACAAGTAATACAGACCGGGGATCACGAAGACGCCGACGAGGGTGCCCATTAACATTCCACCGATTCCGGTCGAGCCAATCGTCCGGTTTCCGATCGCCCCGGCGCCGTTGGCGCGGATCAACGGGACCAGCCCGACGATGAAGGCAAACGACGTCATCATGATCGGCCTGAAACGCAAGCGCGCACCCTCGATGCCCGCCTCGATGAGACTCAAGCCCTCACGTCGGCGCTGGACGGCGAACTCGATGATCAAAATCGCGTTCTTACCCAGCAGACCCACCAGCATGACCAGACCTATCTGGCAGTAGACGTCGTTGGCCAATCCCATCGCCCTGAGGAGCAGGAAAGATCCAAAGACGCCGATGGGCAACGAGACGATGACTCCCAATGGTATGAGGAAGCTCTCGTATTGCCCAACCAACACGAGATACACGAATACGACGACGATCAAAAAGATATAGAACGCGGCATTTCCGGCGCGCGATTCGTCATACGCGAGGCCTTGCCAGTCGATGCCAAATCCACGGGGCAGCGTCGTCGCGGCTACTTCTTTGATCGCTTCGATCGCCTGACCGCTGCTGTATCCCTTCGCGGCTGAACCTTGAATGGGGGCGGTTGGGTACAGGTTGTAGCGGCTGATCTCGTTCAAGCCCTGTCGCTTTTTGAGTCGCGCGAAGGCGGAGTAGGGGACCATCTCGCCCTTGTCGTTCTTGACGAAGAGGTTCTCGAAATCCGCAGGAAAACGCCGAAATTCTGGCTTGGCCTGCACGTAGACTTTGTAGAACTGGCCGAAGCGGACGAAGCCTTGCTCCCAAGTGCTGCCCACGACGATGGAGAGGTTGTTCATCGCGTCGCGGATCGATACGCCTTTCTGCATGGCGATCTGATTGTCGATGATGATCTCGTACTGCGGGTAGTTGGCGGCAAAGAAGGTGAACAGGCCCTTGAGCTCTGGGCGCTTAGACAGGGCGTTCATGAACCTGTCTGTCTGCTCGGCTAGCAGATCGTAGTCGCTACTATTCGTCTTATCGAGCAAGTTCAGGGAGAACCCACCGGCCATACCAAAGCCTGGAACCGCCGGCGGCTCGAAGAACTCGAGCTTGACGTTGGCGATCTCGCGCCCTCTTTCCTCGAGCTCTTCGATGATCTGCTTGGAGGTGCGCTTGCGCTCCGACCAGGGCTTCAAGTTGATGAGAACGGTCCCCGCGTTGGATCCGCGGCCCTCGGTCAGAACCTCATAGCCGGCGACCGAAGCGATCGAAGTGACCTCCTCCAATTTTTTGCAGATCTCCGCGAGCTCGTGGCTCTTGGAGTTCGTGTACTCGAGCGTCGAGCCTGGCGGCGTCTGGATAATCCCATAGATCATGCCTTGGTCTTCGAGCGGGATAAAGCCGCTGGGCAGCACCTTGTTCACGGCCAGAATGCCGAAGCAAGCAGCGCCGATGAAGAGCATGGTCAGCAGACGTCGCGATATAATCCGCCTCACGATGGCGGCGTACACGCCCGTCGTCTTCTCGACGGCGCGGTCAAACTGCCGCACGAACAGGCCGATCGGTCCGCGCTTCTTCTCGCTCCCATCGCCCCCCGAAAGCGAGGCTCGGAACGACAAGATGGCCAAGGCCGCGACGATCGCCGTGATCACATAGATCTTGATCGGCGTAAGCTTGATCTGCTCACTCACCAATTCGTGGACGACGTGATTGTGCAGCGCAAAGTAGATGCCGACAGCGACAGCGATCCCCAGCAACACGCTCGCCGCGTTGCGCACGGCAGGGGCGTTCTCGCCTGAGATCTCGCCGATGCGGCGGCTCACAAGGCCCATCAGACCGCGCTGTTCTGCGTGGTGGCCGTGCGGCTTCAGAATCATCGCGCAGAGGACCGGCGTGAGCGTCAGCGCGACCAAACCGGACAGGATGATCGACGAGGCCATCGTGATGCCGAACTGGCGATAAAACACGCCCACGGGTCCGGGGACGAAGGTCACGGGGATGAACACGGCGGTCATCACGAGGGTGATCGCGATGATCGCGCCGCTGATCTCGTGCACGACCTCCATGGTCGCCCTGTAGGGATTGAGGTGTTTGGAGCTCATCTTTTCATGGACGGCTTCGACCACCACGATCGCGTCGTCCACCACCACGCCAATCGCCAGCACCAATGCGAAGAGCGTGATCAAGTTGATCGACATGTCGAATGCCCGCATGAGGAAGAAGCTTCCAATCAGCGAGACGGGAACTGCCAAGGTCGGGATCAACGTGCTGCGAAAGTCACCGAGGAACAGGAACACCACCAGAGACACCAGCACGAACGCCTCGAACAGGGTGTGGAGCACCTTTTCGATCGAGGCGTCCAGGAAGGCGGAGACGTCGTAGGTGATCTTGTAGTCCATCCCCGGAGGGAACTTCTCCTTCTTGATCCGGTCGAGCTTTGCCTTGACCTCTTTGATGACTTCGGCGGCGTTGGAGCCAGGGATCTGCTTGAGGACGAGGGCTGCAGAAGGGTAGCCGTTGAGGTCCGAGTACAGGTCGTAGAATGAAGAGCCGAGACGGACGGTGGCGACGTCCTTGAGATGCAGGACCTCACCGTGGGGATTGGCCCTTAGGATGATGTCTCCGTATTGTTCTGGGGTCGTGTAGCGTCCGATCCAGGTCAGCACGTACTCGAGGGTCTGCGACGTCGTTCCAGTCGCCTGACCGAGCCGGCCGGGAGAGCCGATCATGCTCTGGTCGGCGAGCGCCTTCATGACCTCTTCGGCGGACACGCTGTAGGCGCGCATCCGTTCGAGATCCAACTCGACGCGCATGGCATAGGCGCGGTTGCCGAGGATGTTCGCTTGGCCGACGCCAGGGGTGCGCATGACCTCGCGCTGGACGTTGACGGTCGAAAAGTTGTACAGGAAGTTTTGATCGACGCTCGGGTCCGTGCTGAAGATGTTCACGTACATCAGCATGCTCGTCATGTTCTGGATGACGATGATCCCCTCGCGCTGCACGATATCAGGGAGATTGTTCTTGACTGCCTGGACCCGGTTGTTGACCTGCATGACGTTGGCCGCAGGGTCCGTTCCCGGCTCGAATACGACGGTGATCGTCCCCTCTCCGGCGCTGGTCGCGTCGCCCATCATGTAACGCATGTAGGGGACGCCGTTGATCGCCTGCTCCAAGATCACCATCGTCGAGTCGATCAAGATCTTGGCGCTGGCACCAGGGTAAGACACCGAGACTCGAACGGTTGGCGGCGCAACGTCGGGAAACTGCGCGATGGGCAGCATCTTGATCGACAGGCCGCCCATGAACAGAACGAGCAGCGAGATGACGATCGCCAACGCCGGCCGATGGAGAATCCTTGTAAACATCAGCTCCTACTCGGCGTGGTACTTCAGCTGGTTGAGGATCTTTTCGGGAGGCTCTAGCTCGTACTCCACCTTGTCGCCGTCACGAACCTGCCGAATCCCCTCGAAGATAATTTTGTCGTTCGCACTCAGACCCTGCTTGATCACGTAGACGTCGTCCATTTCCTCCTGGATGACGATCTCGCGTTGGCGGACGACGCCATACTGTCCTGCGTGTTGCGCGCTCTGTTTGCTGCCGTGCTCAGCGGTGGGTTCGTGGCTGTCTGCAGCCTTTCGGCTGCCGGGCTGAGCGCCTTGCTTCGCGTCAGGCTCGACCACGTAGACATACTTCTTGGCGAGAATCTCGTAGGTCGCCCGCTGCGGAATGACGATGGCGTTGTTCAACTTGCGGTGGATCAAGATGGTGCCGGTCTGACCATGACGCAGCAGATTGTCCGGGTTCGGGAAATCGGCGCGGAAGGCGATGTTACCGGTCTCGTTGTTGAAGTCGGCCTCGATCGCGCCGATCGTCCCGGGCTGCGAAAAGACCTCGCCGTTCGCCAGCCTCAGTTGAATCTCCATGTCGTTCTTCTCATGATCCGAGCCGGCCTTGTATCGGAAGTACCGGGCTTCGGGGACGTTGAAGTAAGCCCACATCACCCTGTTATCGGACAAGGTGGAGAGGATGTCCCTCTCCTCCACCAGGCTGCCCTGCTGTTCGTACTGGCGGTCGACGATGCCGTCGAAAGGGGCTCTGATCGTGGTGAAGTTCAGCTCGGCCCGCGCGCGCTTGACCTGGGCCTGAGCGTGCGCAAGTTCGGCCTTTGCCATCGCCAGTTCCTGGTTCGAGACGATGGATTTGTTGGTCAAATTCATCGTGTTATTGTACTTGATCTCGGCCACTTCGGCCCTGGCCGCCTCGGTGTCTAGGTTGGCCTGGTAGAGCACGGGCACGATCTTGAACATCACATCGCCCTGCTTGACTGACTGGCCTTCCTTGACGTGGATCTCCTCGAGATAGCCCGACTCGAGGGCACGGACCTCGATGTGGCGCCGCGAGTGGATCTGGCAGACGTACGGCTCCGTGGTGACGACGTCCTTGGCGACCGGGGTGGTAACCACAATCTTGTGGGTCTCCTCCTGGTGCCCCTCTTTTTCCTGCGCCCGGCCCGTATCGCAGGCGGGAGTGAAAGAGGAGAAGAGCAACGCCAGAGTGAAAAAACGGGTGGTCACAACTTTCATATCTAACCTTTCGCCCTCGCGTCCGAGATGCGCGGTGCAGCTTCCAATATCGGCAGTCCAAGCCCCGAACAAAGCACGACCTGTCGCGCGTGACTCGCACACACCGCGGAACGCCCGCGTCATTTCCAGCCGCCCCCCAGCGCTTGATAGACGTGGACCATCGCGCGCATTTGTCGGTTCTTGGTCTCGATCAGGTCCATCTCCGCATCGAGCGAATCGCGCCGGGTCATCAGGACCTCGACGTAATCAGCCCGCGCGGATTGGAACAACACGTTCGAAATCTCGACGGACTGAACGAGCGTGTCGACCTGCTGGGACCGCAGGTCGTAACTCTGTTGCAGGTTCCTGATCATGGCGAGGTTGTTCACCACCTCGGTGAACGCCTGCAGGAGCGTGCGCTCGTAATTGAAGACGGCCTGCAGCTGCCGCGCGTTGGCGGAGTAGTACTGGGCCTTGATCGCCTTCCGGTTGATGAGCGGGGCTATCAGGTTGCCCGCGACGTTGTACGCCAACGATTCGGGGGTCGTGACCAAGTGCTTGATGTTGAACGCTTCGTAGCCGACCCCGGCGTCGATGCTCAACGACGGGTAAAACGCTGCCTTGGCGGACTTCAGGTCCAGCTTGGCGGCCTCCAGCTCCAATTCGGCTGCCCTGACGTCGGGCCGGTTGGCCAGGAGCTGCGAGGGGATGCCCGCCTGCACGACAGTGGGTAGCGGGTTCTTGAAGGTCTGCGAGTTCCGCGGCACCGTCTGCGGATAGCGCCCGAGCAAGAAGTTGACGCGGTTCTCCGCCTCGATGCGCTGCTGTTCGAGCTCGTACCGGCGGCTCTGGTTCTTCAGCACCTCCGCTTGGAAGCGCTTAACAGCCAGCTCAGTCACGCGGGCCGCCTGCTTCTCGAGCTTAACGATCTCGAGCGCGTTCTGCTGGATCTCGATGTTGTGTGCCAGGACATCGAGCTGGTTGTCCAGGGCCATGAGCTCGTAGTAAGAGCTGGCGATCTCCGCGACCAGCTGGGTCACCATGAAGTTGGTGCCTTCGATCGACGACAGGTAGCGGTAGTTCGCTGCCTTCGCTGCGTTGCGCAGCTTCTTCCAGATATCGATCTCCCACGAAGCCGCGAAGCCGAAGTCATAGTTCTGTAGATACTTCGGCACTCCCGTGGCTTCGTCGCTGCGCCCGAAGCGCGTGTACTTGCCGACCTTCTCGACCCCGGCGCCGACCCGGCCCTCGACCCTCGGCAGGTACTCGCCCTGCCTGGCCATGATCTCGCTCTTGGCGATGATGATCTCCTGCAAGCGGATGTTGCGCTCCTGGTTGTTCTTGATCGCAGCTTCGATGAGCGCCTTGAGCTGAGGGTCCGTGAAGAACTCGCGCCAGCTCTTCTGCGAGGCATTGCCGGCCTCCGAGGCGGCCTCGGCGACCGCGGGTGGTCCGCCGTAGTTCGCGGGAACCGTCTTGTTCGCGTCTCGCGTCTTGTTTTGCGCCAAAGAAGGAACGCAGCCCGAGCCGAGTAACAGGGCACAAGCGGTTGCGCCGACGTACGATGCGATGCCGATCCTATGCACGATCCGTAGCTTCCGTTCTCACGCGCGGATTCCCGCGCAGCAGTCGATTGGACCCGTCAGCCGAGTCGATCAAAGGAGCCGAGCTTGGACGACTCGGTTACCAGTCTGGGACTGGCAGGCTAAGGAAAGAGGCGAGCGCTGCGCTGTGCATGCTCGGGGAGCCACGATCACCTGCTCGGATTCACGCCCGGACGGCCACCTGAACAGGCCACTGCACCTCAACCAAGTGGGCTGTCCCCTGGACTGGCATAAATCACTCGCGTAATAGGCGAATCCGAGGGAAGGGCGGCACGCGACCGAACGCGCGCGAACCGGGACACGGGAGATTTGGCCATCGCCTGACGCGCCCATGGAGCACGTGAATACGACGTAGCGGCGATAGACTTGACCAGCATGCAGGTCCACGACGTTGGCCGGCCGACTCAGCGGCCGGTGTGTGGAGGCCCTCGAGGTAGGGCGGAGGGAACCAAAAAGTGCGCGGTGCGCGCCACGCAGGTGGCACTCAGAACTTGGTTGGGGAGAGGGAGATTCGGCTCGAGGGTAACGGCCGGACTTGCGCCAGGTGCGTCGAGCCCAGTGTCCGCTTCGTGATCGTGGCGCTGCCCCGCCTTGAGTTCGCACCCGCGCGGCGCATCGTGACCCTGCTGGCAATCCGGAGGCTCGCTCGCTCGAACGAGCGCTTGGCCGGCTCCTTGGCGCGTCGCGACATCGGCGGCGGGCGAGAGGGCAGCCGCGCTGGCGTGTGCGACCCGGTGGACGCTCGCGCACGCGGCGAACGCCAACAACGCGCGCAGCGCCAGATCTCTCCTGGCGCCGCGGATCGCCCAGAAACGCCGCACACCGACGTTGCGTTCTTCACCGTCGCTCGCCTCCGTGTGGGCCTCGCCAGGGGCGTCGGAGGCGCGGACAGCGTCGTGGCGGATGCCTTGCTCCTCAACGACGATCATTCCCGCACTGCCTGGCCATGGGTCGGTCGTACCTTGGTGCCCCACCTTGGAAGACGCAAGGATTATGCAAAAACGGCGCGGCGAAGTTACCCGCTTTTTTGCTGTTGGACATGCGTTTTCGGTTCGGTTTTGCACAGTCGATGGGGAGAGCTTTCCCGATGATACTTTTTTCCCCGTTTCGCGACCCCAACGAGGCCGGCCCCCACATGGGCAATCGAGTATAAAACGGTCGGTCTCCGGGCCTATTGCGGCGGCTCTCCGCAAACGTGAGCGAGGCCTTGGTCGCCAATACGGCTCGTGCATGCGGTCACATCGAAAAAAGTGCGTTGAGCCGGCCATGGTGCGTTTCTCACCGATCGTGCTCGTGGCCGGTGGCGCGCGCTGCAGGCTCATGGCGCTCGATGGAATACATCCTGAGCTTGACGGCTCGCGCTGAGCTCGCGGGCCCAATGAGCGCGCCGGCGAGGACATGGAACGCAGTGAACGACGCGCGAGAGCTTGGGTGCTCGCCCTATGCGCCGGGAATGGCGGAAGTGGCCTGGCCCCCGGCGCTGCGCGCGAGACGCGAGCAGAGCCAAAGGTCCCGTCGGGCGCGGGCGCAGACTGACGCTTCACGCGCGCCGCGCGAGACGCGAGCAGAGCCAAAGGTCCCGTCGGGGCGAGGCTTACGCCAGGTCGAACACCAAGAGCTCGCCGCCGTCGACACCCTCGATCTCGAGCTCCGTTTCGCCGCGCGCCTCCGCCGGGCGAATCGTCATCATGGCTGGCCTCGCGCAATGAACTTGGGAATGGATGCTTCCGCCCATCATGGGCCGGCTGCGCTGCTCGGCAAATCGCGCCGAAAGCGCTCGGCTGCGACGCCTTGCGCGAACGTCCTGCGTCGCCAACAGAATAGCCGCCCCATGTCCGCTCCCATGCTTCTGTTCGCGATGCTGAACGAGTCCGGCCACCTGAATCCGACCTACAAGCTCGCCAAGAGTCTCTGCGCGCGCGGGTACGACGTGCGCTACCTGGCGATCGCGGATGTCGCGCCGCAGGTCGAGG
>CAZYWR010001516.1:0-3486 GCA_964651185.1 uncultured Polyangiales bacterium | reverse complement strand
ACGCTCGAGGAGGCCGATCTCTCGGGCGTGCCGGCTCGCTTCGACGCCGCGGTCACCGAGGCGGTGAACCGCGCGCTGTCCGAGCGGGTCAAGCCGGCCTGGAACTTCGGCAAGACGTTCACGCGCGCGATCGCCATGCCGCCCTGGCTCGCCTCCACGGCCTCGATCGATCTCGCGGCGCGCGGCGGGACCGTCGAGGTCACGGAGCAGGGCTTCACGCTCGAGCTGTCGCTCGAGGCGCGGACGACGCGCCGGGCGCCGGCGTGAGCACCTCGCAGCCGTCGTCGGTCACCAGCACCGTGTGCTCGAACTGCGCCGAGAGGCTGCCGTCGACGGTCACCACGGTCCAGCCGTCGGCCAGGCAGCGCACCTCGGCGGAGCCGAGGCACACCATCGGCTCGATCGTGAACGCCATGCCGGCGCGCAGGCGCAGGCCTTCGCCGCGTGTACCCACGTGCGGCACGTGTGGCTCGGCGTGCATGCGCCGGCCGATGCCGTGCCCGCCGTAGTCGCGCACCACCGAGCAGCCTTCGCGCTGCGCGAGCTCCCAGATCGCCGCGCCGAGATCGCCGAGGCGAGCGCCGGGCCGCACCGCTGCCACGCCGGCCTCGAGGCAGCGGCGCGCCACATCGACGACGCGGCGCGCTTCGTCGCTCACCTCGCCGATCAGGAAGGTCGCCGAGGTGTCACCGTGAAAGCCGTCGAGGCAGGTGGTCACGTCGACGTTGAGGATGTCGCCGCCCGCGAGCCGTTCGCTCGCGCTCGGCACGCCGTGGCAGACGACGGCATTGCGGCTGGTGCAGACGGACGCCGGAAAGCCTTTGTAACCGAGCTGGCTCGGGGTGCCGCCGAGCGCGCGCGTGTGCGCGCGCACCCAGCGATCGATGTCGAGCGTGGTGATCCCGGGCCGCAGGCGTTCGGCCACGTGCGCCAGGGTCGCTGCCGCCGCCTTGCCCGCCGCGCGCAGCTTGTCTTGCTCGCGCAGATTGAAGCGTTCGATCGCCATCCCGCGATTGTGCGGTGTGTCGCTGCGGCGGGGGAAATACCTCTTCGATCTGGCAGAGGACGGCTATGCTTGCGTTCGTATGAGCTTCTCGCAGGTACGGTACTTCGTGGCAGTGGCCGAAGAGGGCAGCGTCAGCCGCGCCGCGCGGCGGCTGCACATCTCGCAGCCGCCGCTCAGCCGTCAGATCCGCAACCTGGAGGATGAGCTCGGCGCCGCGCTGTTCGAGCGCACGCGCAGGGGCGTCCGGCTCTCGGCGGCCGGCGAGACTTTCCTCGTGCACGCGCGCGCGATCCTGGCCCAGGTGCGCAGCGCCGCCGACGCGGTGCGAGCGGCGACGCGGGTCGAGCCCCAGGCGGCTCTCGAAGTGCGCGGCCGCGCGTCGAGCGACGGCGCGGGGGCGTTGAGCAAAGCGCGCGTGGATGGGCGGCGACACGGGGCGGCGGGCGAGCCTGCGTGAGCCGTCGTAAGCGAACCGCTAGGCGCTCTTCTGCAGCGAGCGACGGATCGCGCCGGCGATCGTGACGAGCATCTCCTGCGACGGGCTCGTGGAGCGGTAGGCGACCACGATCGTGCGGCCCGGCTTGGGGCGAGCGAACGGCAGTACGACGAAGTTACCGCGCCGGTTCTCGATCGGTACGGCCAACGTCGGCAGCAAGGTCACGCCGGCGCCGCCCGCGACCATCTGACACAACGTGGCGAGGCTCGTAGCGCGAAACTCGAGCTCTTCGGTTTTCGCGCGTTGACAGAAGCTCAGCGCCTGCTCCCGGAGACAGTGTCCGTCGTCGAGCAAGAGCACGTTTTCGCCTTCGAGATCGCTCATCGCCACAGGCTTCTTGCGCTCGGCGAAGCGATGCGTGCGCGCCACCGCCAGCACGAACGGATCGCTCGCGATCTCCTCGTGGCGCAGGTCGCCTAGGTTCGCCTCCAGCGCGAGCACCGCGGCGTCGAGCTCGCCTTGCTCGATCTTGTCGACGAGCACGGTGGTCTTGTCCTCGTGGTACACGAGCGACAGCCGCGGGAAGGTCTTCCTGAGGACGGGCGCGGCGTCCGGCAGCAAGTAAGGCGAGATGGTCGGAATGAGACCCAAGCGCAGCGTGCCCGAGAGCGGGTCGGCGAGGCGCTGCGAGGTCGCCACCAGATCGTCCGAGTCGCGCAAGAGCTCGCGCGCGCGTTCGATCAGGCTCTCGCCCGCGCGCGTCAGGAGCACGCCGCGCCGGTCGCGTTCGAACAGCGTGACGCCGAGCGCGCTCTCGACCTGCGCGATCTGGCTGCTCAGCGAGGGCTGCGAGACGTGGCACAAGCTGGCCGCGCCGCGGAAGCTCTTGGTGTTGGCCACGGCCACGACGTATTGGAGCTGACGCAGCGTGAATGGATGGGGGGCGAACGCCATGATAGGCATATCCTATCACCTCACGCGCCCGATGGGGGTCGGGGGTGGCCGCCGTGCCCCACCGTGTCGGCTCACGATCAAAAGGAAAGCCGGACTTGCCCGTTCTTTCGGGCTGTACAACACTCGGCGCCGGTCGCCGCGGGCCTTTCGTACACGCCTCCGGAGCGCACATGGCGTGGTGGCGCGCCTGGCCCGCGCGGCGAGCGAGGCGGTCGAAGCGCGCCCCGGCGCGAGCGAAGTCAAGAAGGGCGGGAGAGAGCAAACATGAGCAACGCAGTCGAGCAGATCATCGCCAACTACGCCGGGGAGAGCCCCGGCGTGATCGGGAACCTTCGCCGCCTGCTCAACTCGGGCGCGCTCGCAGGCACCGGGAAGCTCGTGATCCTGCCGGTCGATCAGGGCTTCGAGCACGGCCCCGCGCGCAGCTTCGCGCCGAATCCGGCGGGCTACGATCCCGAGTACCACCCGTCGTTAGCCGTCGACGCCGGCTGCAACGCGTACGCGGCGCCGCTCGGCTTCATCGAGGCCATCGCGCACAAGTACGCGGGCAGGCTGCCGCTGATCCTGAAGGTCAACAACTCCGACACGCTGGGCGGCCCCGACCAGCCCTGCTCGGCGCTCACCTCGGGGGTGCAGGACGCGCTGCGCCTCGGCTGCGTCGCGATCGGCTACACCATTTACCCGGGCTCCGGCCTGCGCAACGAGCAGTACGAGGCGATCCGCGATCTGATCGCCGAGGCGCGCGACGTCGGCTTGCCGACCGTCATCTGGTCGTATCCGCGCGGCGCCGGCATCTCCAAAAACGGCGAGACCGCGCTCGATGTGGTGGCCTACGCGGCGCATATCGCCTGCCAGCTCGGCGCGCACATCGTCAAGGTCAAGCCGCCCACGGACTTCGTCGAGCAGAAAGAGGCGCAGAAGTTCTACGAGAAGATCCCGAAGGCGACCTTGGCCGAGCGCGTGCAGCACGTGGTGCAGAGCGCATTCAACGGCCGCCGTATCGTGATCTTCTCGGGCGGCGCGGCCAAGGGCACGAACGAGGTGCTCGAGGAGCTGAGGCAGATCGCCAAGGGCGGCGGCTTCGGGAGCA
>CAZYWR010001515.1:0-2391 GCA_964651185.1 uncultured Polyangiales bacterium | reverse complement strand
CGACCCCGCGCGCGACACCGGGATGAGCCCGTGGCGCTGGCACACGTCCTTCGGCACCAGCTTGACCACGTCTGCGTCGATCTCGAACTCGGCCAGGTTGATGGTCTCGACCCGGTACTGCTGGCTGAGGAAGTCCGTGATCTCGTGGTCCGAGATGATGCCCATCTTGGCGAGGGCGTAGCTCAG
The DNA here is from genome assembly GCA_964651185.1 of uncultured Polyangiales bacterium. GTDB lineage: Bacteria > Myxococcota_A > Polyangia > Polyangiales > DASUME01 > DASUME01. The sequence continues at coordinate 2,205 of CAZYWR010001515.1, read as the reverse complement.
GGTCGTGTTGGTCTTCTTCTGCTCGTCCTGGGCCTGCCGCAGCTGCGTGAGGCTGATCAGCTTCTCGCGAACGAGCAGCTCGCCGAGTCGATTGTCCGTCGCCATGGGTTGTGGACTGGCTCCCCGCGAAGCGCGCGCTGGCGTGCGCGAGCGAAATGTTGTAGCCGAAAGGGCTGGTGCTGCGCCCGCGGCGCCCCCCATGTAGATTGTACACGGGTCCGCAAAACGCGCGGTAGCCCGCGGCTTGGGCGGTGCGTGTGGGGCGGCCGCCCACAGATGATGAACCACGAGCGCGACCTTGCCGTAAGCGAAGCGAACCTCGCGCTGGGGTCGGAGCCTGATGGCCATGCTGGCAAGGCGGGTAGGGTGGTCGCCCTCCGCAGTGCAGCGACGCAGAGCGGCCGGCTCGTGTTCCTCGATGTGCTGCGCCTGCTCGCGGCGGTGCAGATGATCCAGGGCCACAGTGTGGCTTCGGTGCTCGCCCCGGCGTATCGCGGCGGGCGCGGCTTCGCGGTCTGGACCTTCGCGCGCGGGCTCACCTCCATCATCTTTCTCGCCACGGCGGGGTTGTCTTTCGTGCTGGCCGAGGCGCGCGGGCCACATCCGGCTGCCCGCCGGCGGCGCATCCGGCGTGCGCTCTGGCTCCTCTGTTTGGGATATCTGATGCATGCGCCGCTCGGCGCGCTCGCTGCCGGGCGGTTCCACGCGGCGCTCGCGACCGGCTCCGCGGTGGACGTCCTGCAGTGCATCGGTGTGAGTTTGCTCGTGCTCGAGCTGCTGACTGCCGCCTGTCCAGACATCGCGATGCGCATCGCCGTGGCCGCAGGGCTCGGCGTCGCCTGCTTCGCCCTCGCCCCGGCTTCCGCCCAACTCGAGCTGACGCCCGCGACACTGCTGCCGGGCAACTACCTGACCGCGCGCTACGGCTCGCTGTTTCCGCTCGTCCCCTGGGCGGGCAACGTGCTGCTCGCCTTCGCGCTCGGCAGCTGGGCCTTCCGGACGCGCGCCCACGCACGCGCACTGGGCGTCGCTGGCGCGCTCGGCGTGGGGCTCGGCGCGCTCGGTCTGTGGCTCGCGCCCGAGCTGCCGCGGCCGATCAGCCCTGGTTACTGCGCGCTCAAGCTCGGCATCGTATTCGCGCTCGCCGCGCTGCTCGCGCGCTCTTTACGTCGCGTCGAGCACTTGCCGCGCGGACTCACTCAGCTCGCTTCCGAGACGCTCTTTCTCTACGTCAGCCACGTGCTGATCCTCTACGCCGACGGAGTCGGGCTCGCCTGGCAGCTCGGCGAGCGGCATGGTCCGGCGCTCGGCCTCGCGCTGGCGCTCGCGCTGCTCGTGCTGTGCAGCGCGGCCGCGCTCGCGCTCGGCTCGTTGCGGGGGCGGGTGCCCGGCGGTACAAGAGGCCTCTCTGAGCGCGTCGCCGCGCGCTCGCGCAAGACCTAACCGTCCGCCAGGTTCGATCGTGGCCAAGCCGAAAATCCAACCGCCCAAGAAGGTCGACATCGCCGAAGCGGCTTCCCAAGTCGAGCTGCCGGGCATCAAGTGGAAGGTCGTCGGGGCGGTCTTGCTCGGGTTCCTGGTGCTCTGGATCACCGCCCTGATGATGATGCCGAGCTTCGGCTACTGGGGAGTGGGTGCGGTCGGCGTGCTGACGGTGGCGGCGCTGGGGCTCGCTGGCTACGTGTGGCGGCTGACGCACAAGCAACGCGAGATCCTCTCGATCATGCGCACCGCCCAAGGCGAAGCGGGGCGGAAGGAAGCGATCGAGCGCTTGGCCGCGAGCTCCGACAAGGACGCGATGAAAGCGCTCGCGCGCGCGCAGCTGCTCGCCCAGGAAGACCCGCACAAGGCGATCGAAGCGCTCGAGGCGATCGACATCGAGAAGGCGCCGAGCGTCGTGCAGGACGAGATCCGCGCGCAGCGCGCGATGATGTACCTGTTCATGAACCGCCCGAAAGACGCGCGCACGCTGGTCGATGCGATCAAGCTCGACAAGCAGCCCGACCCGAAGTCCAAGGCGAAGTACGCGGCCGCCATCGCAGAGGCGCAGGCCCGCACTGGGAGCCACGATCAGGCCAAGAAGCTGCTCGAAGACTACAAGGCCGACGATCCGACCTGGGCCGCCGAAGTGGGACCGCTCCTGTACCGGGCGCAGGTCTACACCTACGTCGCCACCAAGAATCGCGGACTCGCGCGCAAGGCCCT
>CAZYWR010001514.1:0-4782 GCA_964651185.1 uncultured Polyangiales bacterium | reverse complement strand
CGCCGTACGACGGCTGGCACTGATTGCCTCGCCCGTCTTGGACCGTGCCATGACCACCTACCGCGTGATCTCGTGCAACTTGAGCCATGCAGGCGGTAGCGTCAAAAACTTGGATCGGGGTCAACCTGATCCTGTTTAGTTCGTAGCGCTGAACCGGCCCAGCGCCGTCGCATGCTCGATCGCGTGCTCTCTGTCCGAGAGCACCCGGCAATCGACACTCGGCCGTTCGGCGCGCTCGCAACCGATCACGCCACCGTGGTGCGAGCAGCATCCGCGATTGTCGCCATCGCACTCGCATGTTGGGGACGACGTGCCGTCCGCGCATAACAGCATTCGGTTCGCCATGGCCGCGCGCCTCAGGACCGCGAGAGCTTTGCGCGCCGTTTTGCTCTCGGCTTTGGCCAGCAAGCGAACGCTCGGATCCGATGCCTGCTCTGGCGGCACGCGTGAAAGCGTCCAACGCGCATGGCAAACGGCAGCTTCGAGATTGTCGTCGTCGTCGGCATAGAGCAGGCGCTGCTCGGCATCGGCCACACGCTCGAGTACGGACCGCTCCAGCTCGGCCGCGATGACGCGCTCACGAGCGGCGGCCCGTGTTTCCTGCGCCTCGAACCGCGAAACCGGCTTCGCCTGCGTAGCCGCGACGTCCGCCACGACAGTCTGCGAAGGGCCGCTGTCGTTTTTGCTGGAGCAGAGCGACCAGCCGCCAAGCGAGCTGCCGATCATCCAGATCATGGCGAGCAGACAGCCGCACCCGGCGCCGTGTGGTTTCTTCTTGGCCATCGCGGAAGTGAACGACGGCAGCTGCTACTTAGAGAAGAGCAAGACCTGCGACGTTCTTCGCCAGCACGCTTGCGTACGCGTGGCACCACGCCCGTACTACCTCACGTAGTCGGCTGCAAGGATGCCGGCGCGGCCCGCAGAAAAAATCATTGCGTTCAGTACCAGCGCGCCGAACGCGTTGCGTCCTCTCACCTGGCATCTACTCACCCAGCATGCCTTTTTCGTAAGGACCGGCGTTGTGCAGTGTTCGACGTCGATGGAGTCCGGATCGTGTGCGTTCCGGGCCAAGAACGATTCAGACCCAACGAGCTCTCCGTCCCATGGGCTGATCTTCGGCGCATCGCCGCATACGTACGTCAGTGCAGCTGCCTCTGCGCGCAGCTTCTCCTCCGCGGCCCGCTTCTTCTCGGCAATAGCAACCGGACGGTGGATTGCCTTGAGCTTCTTCTCCACGGCGCGAGTGGCCCGCGAGAGCTCATCGGAGTACTTCTCGCGCACTATGGCGGGAATCGCGTTGAGTGCTTCAACCCGCCGGACGAGTAGATCGCGATACTCGAGAAGGTCCGGCCCGGGATCGCGCTCCGCGTCCTCCAGAGTTGTCGCCGCGAGCTTGGGGATATCAACAAACGGTTGGACTTCGGCGAGTAGCGCTCCGGCGCGGCCCCACGTTTCTTGAACAGTCGCGACAACTGGGCTCAGGGACGCGTACGGGCGCAGGGTAGTCTCTACCTCCGAGAGTTTTTGAACAGCCTTAGCGTAGTTGCCGTCCTGCGATAGCGCAGAAGCCTCATCCAACATGGCGCGGGCCCTGCCGGCCGCAGGCTCAGCATCGGCTCGGAGTCGCTGCTCCGCGACTATTGCCGCCTGTCGCTCGTTCTCCTCTTGCGTCTGTTAGCGGCGACAAGAAGGCGCGGGTATCTGGCTTTACGCCGCGGTTTTCCTTCCGCGGCGTGAAGCCGAGCGCTGGGCGGCGCGCTCCTTGGCTTCCTTGAGGCGGTAGCTTGCGCCATCGATCTCGAGGATCTCCGAGCGGTGCACGAGGCGGTCGACGAGGGTCACGGTACAGGCGGCGTGGGGGAAGACCTCGGACCACTCAGCGAAAGCCTTGTTGGTGCTGAGCACAATCGAGCGCTGCAGGTCGTAGCGGCGCGTGACGACCTCGAAGAGGAGATCCGCGTAGCGGTTGGAGTAAGACAGGTACCCGACCTCATCGATGCAGAGAAGCCGCGGCAGAGTGTAGCGGCGGAGCCTGCGCGCGAGCGCAGCGGAGCTGTCTTGCGCCGCGAGGTCGGCGAGCATGTCGCTCGCGCTGGTGACGCGCACGTTGTTGCCCTGTACGAGTGCATGGTGGGCGAGGTTCTTGAGGATCATACTCTTGCCGACGCCGTTGGGGCCGACGAGGATGGCGTTGGTGCCGTCATCGAGGAAGCCTAAGCTGAAGAGATCCTCAATGCCTTGGCGCTCGATCTTTTTCGGCCAGGTCCAATCGAAGTCCGCGATCGGTTTGAAAGGGCCGATCCGCGCGTGTCGCAGTCTGCGCGCGAGGCTTCGGCGTTGCCTCTCTGCCTCCTCGATGTGGAGCAGCTCATCGAGCCAGGGCTTGTCGGCGATCTCGTCGGCGCGAGCGAGCAGGCCAAATAGACCGAGCTGTCGAAGCCGTGCGCGAAGTTGTTCAAGTTGCATTGCCATCTTCGGTCTCCCGGTGGATCTGGTCGTAGGTGTCGAGGCGATGAGGCTGAACGACGACGTTCGCGGCCTTGGCCGCTGCGAAGCGCGTGATCACGGCGGGCGGCTTACCGGTCGCCGCGCGTTGCTGATCGAGCGCCTGGCGCACGGCGCCGAGCGTGGGCAGCTCACGCCGGATGGCCTCGGCGATGGCGAGTTCGAGCTCGGCGGCAGGCACGGCCTGAAGCATGATCAGAAGTCGCGACGTCATGCTGCCGAGATGGAGGCCGCGCTCGGCGGCACAGGCGAGCAGCATCTCGGCGCTCGGCACCGCCCGCACGAGGTGCTGGATCCCGCGGTGCCTTCGTGCGATGGCCTTCTCGTTCTCGAGGGCCTCGACGTGGGCATCACTTTCGATCTGCGCACCTCGGTCCCACGACCTCGGGTGCACAGCGACCTCATCGATCCCGTCGACGACGCGTACAGTCTCGAGCGAGGCGATCACGACAAGCGTCTTGCGCACGTAGCCGTGCGGCACCGAGTAGTCGTTGAGGTCGAAGCGCACGTACGGGGTCTTTCCGACCTCCACCTCGACCCGCTCGGCGGTGGAGTACGTGTCTTCGGGTAGCGGAAGTAGGCGAGTGCGCTCGTCGTCGAATACGTCGCGTACGACGCGCGCGCTGTCCTCCGGCCACCGCCGGTCGAGCGCGATGCCAGTCGCCCACGCTGTGGCTTGCTCGTTGAGGTCGTCGAGATCGCGCCAGGTACGAGCGGTGAAGAAGCTGTCGCGCACGTAGCGGATCGCACGCTCGACACGCCCTTTCTCGTTGCCGCGCGCCACTGCGACCGGCCGTGGTTCGTAGCGATAGTGCGCCGCGAGTTCGAGCATCGTGGGATGGAATCGGATCGCTGAGCCGAGCCGCTCCAGCACCGCGCTCTTGAGATTGTCGTACAGAAGCACGCGCGGTACGCCCTGGAAGAAGGCGAAGGCATCGACGTGTCCGCGCACGAAGCTTGGCATCGCGGCGCTGAGATAGAAGCGCAGGAAGATGGCGCGCGACCACGACAGCACCATCACGAAGGCCCACAACACGCGCTCTGCGCGTCCGATCGTCATCTTGCCGAAGTGCGCCCAGTCGACCTGTCCCTGCTCGCCAGGCAGCGTGCGCAAGCGAAGGAAAGCCTCGGCCGAGGGGCGCGGCCGCACGCGGGCAACGATGTGCCGAAAGTGATCGGCGTGGCCGCGGTAGCCGCGCTCGCGCACCATCTGGTACATGCGACTGGCGGGCAGCTTCGGATACTTCGTCAGCGTCTCGACGACGAATGGCATGTACGGGTCGGCGATGCTGGGTCGCGGCTTGCTGCTCGGCTGCGCGATGCCCGCGCGAGCCAGCACGCGCTGCACGGTCGAGTGATGCACGCCGAGTTGCGTCGCGATCGTGTTCACCTTCCACTTCTCCGCGTGGAACAGGCGGACGATTTCGGCCTCTGTCTCCTTGCTGATCATCGCACGCCTCGACGCTCTACGCGGAAGTCACCGAGCCCGCCGAGGCGCTTGGGTCGGCGGTCTCGGTGTACGAGTTCGAACCGGACCAGTCCGCTTTCGCCAGGCCACAGCTCGTCGCCGAAGAGCGTCGAGGGAAGCGAAGCGTGGGAGCTCCCGTCCACAGTAAGAGCAACCGACAGGGGCTCGCCGCACCACAAGCTCAAGCCCTCCAACAGCGTCAGCAGCGCGCGTGGATGGCATGGGCGCGTGTCGAGCCGCGCCTTGAGTAAGTCGCCGTCCGGACCGCTGAGCAGAACGGTCGCGTGGCTCTGCGTCACGCGCAGGCTGCAGCGCCAAGATCGAAGCATGGGCGTGGGCCTCCTTTGCCCGCTCGGCCGCACCAAGAACGGTGCCGGCCTCGCTCTCGGTCTTGTCGTCGGTAACTGCTTCGGGCTCGGGCTGTTGCGTCACTATCGGCGGCAGGAACTTGCGATCGCGCGCGCGCTTTCGGTCGCGATAGCGCTGCATACGCGCCGCGTGCAGGCGTGCGCCCCGGCGGCTCGCTTGGTACGCGCGGGCGGCTTCACGCTGGGCGCGCCGGCGGTGCACCGCACTGCACTCACGTGTGCAGAACCGCTGGCCGCGGTCGCACGCCGGGCACACACGGAGTTGGACCCCGCAGCCGACACACGACAGCAATCTCCAGGTCTCCTCGGCGGCCAAGCGCGCGCCGAGGCCCGTCGTTTTCTGGACGCAACGCCCCGCGATCGGCGACACCGGTCATCGGTGGCGCATCTTCTCGGCGCGCTCGCCAGAAGGCTCGAGCGGCTACTCGGGCCTTCAACTTT
>CAZYWR010001513.1:0-7874 GCA_964651185.1 uncultured Polyangiales bacterium | reverse complement strand
GGCCGCCCGCGCCCAAGCCGACAACGCGCGCGCGGCCCGCGCTTTGGCGGCGCTCGATCTGTCGTACACGAAGATCATCGCGCCGCGCGACGGCGTCGTCTCGAAGAAGAGCATCAACGAAGGGCAGACCGTCGCAAGCGGCCAGACCATCGTGCAGCTCGTGCCGGCGGAGCGCTGGGTGACGGCCAACTTCAAAGAGACGCAGGTGGCGGGCATGAAGCCCGGCCAGCCTGTGGAGTTCACGGCCGACGCCTACCCCGGTCGCAAGCTCGAGGGCGAGATCCAGAGCTTCTCCGGCGCCACGGGCGCGCGCTTCACCTTGCTGCCGCCCGACAACGCCAGCGGCAACTTCACCAAAGTCGTGCAGCGCGTCCCGGTGCGCATCCGCATCGATGCGCTCCCGCAAGGCGTGGAGCTGCGCCCCGGGATGAGCGTCGAAGTGCACGTGCACACGGACGAAGGGTGATGCGATGAGCTCCCTCGCCCACGCCGGGCCCTACCCGAGCGCCGAACCGCGCGTCCACAAGTGGTTGGTCGCGGTCGCCGTCGCGATCGGCGCGCTGCTCGAGATCATCGATACCAGCATCGTCAACGTCGCGCTGACCGACATCCAGACCTCGGTGGGCGCGAGCTTGTCGCAGGCGAGCTGGGTGGTCTCGAGTTACGCGGTCGCCAACGTGATCGTATTGCCCATGACCGCCTGGCTCGGCGAGCGCTTCGGCAAAAAGCGCTACTTCGTGTTCTCGCTGATCGGCTTCACGATCGCGTCGGTGCTGTGCGGCATGGCCACGAGCCTGCCCATGCTGATCGCGGCGCGCGTGCTGCAAGGGCTCATGGGCGGCGGGCTCTTGGCGAAGGCGCAAGCGTTCTTGCTCGAGACATTTCCGCGCGAGGAGCAGCCGCTGGCGCAAGCGTTCTTCGGCGCCATCGTGATCGCCGGCCCGGCGATCGGGCCGACGCTCGGCGGATACATCGTCACCAACTACGACTGGCGCTGGATCTTCTACGTCAATGTGCCGGTCGGGATCGCCGCCGTGCTCCTGTGTCTGAGTGCACTGCCCGAAGACGCGGCCAAGCGCGATCGCGCCCCGGTGGACTGGCTCGCGATCGGGCTGCTCGCGCTCGGCTTGGGTGCCCTGCAGACGGTGCTCGAAGAGGGAAACTCCGAGGATTGGTTCGAGTCTCCCATGATCACGGCGCTCGCGATCGCGAGCGGCGTCGCGCTGGTCGCGTTCGTGCTGCGGGAGCTCGCATCGGACCATCCGATCGTCGATTTGCGGGTCTTGCGCCACCGCTCGCTCTGGGCTGGAAGCTTGCTCTCGGTCGTCGTCGGCATGGCGCTCTACGGCGCGCTGTTCGCGGTGCCGATCTTCGCGCAGAGCATCATGGGCTACACGCCGCAGCAGACGGGCATGATGCTGCTGCCGGGCGCGCTCGCGTCCGCCCTCGCGATGCCGATGGTCGGCAAATTCGCCGACAAGCTCGACCCGCGCGCGCTGCTCGCCATGGGCGGTCTGGTGCTGGTGGGCGGGCTGATGATGCTGACCACGCTCTCACCGCAGACCGGCGAGTCCGATCTGTTCACGCCTCTGTTGGTGCGCGCGCTCGGCACGGTGATGATGTTTCTTCCGTTGAACCTGGCCACGCTCGGGCCCATCCCCACGCGCGAGGTGGGCGCCGCCGCCTCGCTCTTCAACCTTACGCGCCAGCTCGGCGGCAGCATCGGCGTGGCGCTGCTCACCACCTTGCTCAGCCAGCGTGAAGCCTTTCACCGCGCCGTGTTGGTGGAGAAGATGGGCGTCAGCGATCCGGCGACGCTCGAGCGCGTGAGCGCCCTCGCCCACGGCTTCGTCGCCCGCGGCGTGAGCGCCGCAGACGCGCACGCGAAGGCGCTCGCGCTGCTCGACGGGGTCGTCAACCAACAGGCGGCGGTGCTTTCGTTCGCGGACACGTTCTGGGCCACCGCGGCGATGGTGCTCGTGTGCTTGCCCCTCATCTTCTTGCTCGGCAAGCCCGCGCGGGATGCCAAGATCGAGCTCGCGCACTGACGCCCCTGGCCGTGCGGCCTCTGCGGCACGCCCATTGCAACCTTTCGCGGCGGCCCTGCGATCGTGCCGGGTCGAGCTGCGCGACGCGCGAATGCTTCCGAAGCGCGCCGTAGCTCGTATATCTCGCGCCGGAGGATGACAGCGTGACGAAGTCCCGCGAGATGGGCAATCCGAGCTTCCACTTCGGCGACGGCACTGCGCTCTGCCGCGACGATCCCTGGCTCGAGCCCTACAAAGAGCGCCTGCGCGAACGCCAGCGCCACTTTCTCACGCGCTTCGGCGAGGTCGAGCGCGCCGGCGGCTTGCTCGGCGACATGAGCCAGGGTCACCGTTATTTCGGCTTCAACCGAGGCCAGCACGAGGGCCGTCCCGGCATTTGGTACCGCGAGTGGGCGCCGGCCGCGCAGCAGCTCTGGCTGGTGGGCGACTTCAACGGCTGGGACACGCGCGCGCACCCGCTCGCGCGCGACCGCTACGGCGTGTGGAGCGTGTTCCTTCCCGCCACAGGCGCCGGCGCACGCCTCGCACACGAGAGCCGTGTCAAGGTGCGCGTCGCCAGCGCGCTCGGCGAGAGCGATCGCATCCCGGCGTACATCCGCCGCACGATCCAGGACCCGACCACGCACGACTTCACCGGCCAGTACTGGGACCCGCCGGAGCCTTACGCGTTTCGCCATCCGTCGCCGCGCCTGCCCCGGAGCTCGCGCATCTACGAAGCGCACGTGGGCATGGCGCCCGAAGAGGGCAAGCTCGGCAACTTCCGCGAGTTCACGCGCGACGTGCTGCCGCGCATCGCCGAACTCGGATACAACACCGTACAGCTCATGGCGATCATGGAGCATCCTTACTATGGCTCCTTCGGCTACCACGTGAGCAGCTTCTTCGGGGTCTCTTCGCGCTTCGGCACGCCGGAGGAGCTCAAGGCGTTGATCGATCAAGCCCATGCGCTCGGCCTGCGCGTGCTGATCGACCTCGTGCACAGCCACGCCGTGCGCAACACCCGCGAAGGGTTGAATCAGCTGGACGGCACCGACTACCAATACTTCCATGCGCCGCCGCGCGGCGTGCACGTGGCCTGGGACTCGCTGGTGTTCGACTACGCGAAGCCCGAGGTCTTACGCTTTCTGCTCAGCAACGTGCGCTACTGGCTCGAGGAGTTCCGCTTCGACGGGTTCCGCTTCGACGGCATCACCAGCATGCTCTACCTCGACCACGGGCTTGGCCACGGGTTTTCCAGCTACGACGACTACTTCAGCCCCAACGTGGACGAGGACACGGTGGCCTATCTGAAGCTCGCCAACGCGCTCGTCCACGCGCTCTCGCCGGAAGCGATCACGATCGCGGAAGACGTGTCGGGCATGCCTGGGATGGCGCGCCCCGTCGACGAGGGCGGACTCGGCTTCGACTACCGGCTCGCGATGGGCATCCCGGACTATTGGATCAAGATCATCAAGGAGCGCAAAGACGAGGACTGGCAGCTCGGCGAGCTCTACAACACAATGCTGCATCGACGTCGCAACGAAAAGCACGTGGCCTACGCGGAGAGCCACGACCAAGCCCTGGTGGGCGATCAGACGCTCGCGTTCCGGCTGATGGGCGCGGAAATGTATTGGAACATGGCGAAGGGCCGCGAGAGTCCGATCATCGATCGCGGCATCGCCCTCCACAAATTGATCCGGCTCTTCACGTTCAGCTTGGGCGGGGAGGCCTGGCTCAACTTCATGGGCAACGAGTTCGGCCACCCAGAGTGGGTAGACTTCCCGCGCGAGGGCAACCAGTGGTCTTACCACTATGCGCGCCGGCAATGGTCGCTCGCGGACAACCCGGAGCTCCGCTATCACGGTCTGCTCGAGTTCGATCGCGCGCTGCAGCAGCTCGACGAGCGCTTCGGGCTGCTGGCGGATACGCTGATCGAGCAGCTCGCGCTGCACGAAGATACGAAGCAGATCGTCTACCGCCGCGGACCGTTGGTGTTCGCGTTCAACTTCCACCCCCACAGCTCGTACGACGGTCTACGCATCCCGGTGCCGGACCCTTACGACTACCGGCCCGTGCTCGACACCGACGCTCGCCGCTTCGAGGGGTTCGGTCGAACGGGAGAAGACGTCAGCTTCCCGGTGCAGACCGTGCCGATGTACGGTCGCCCCACTTCGATTCAGATCTATCTGCCGAGCCGCTCGGCGCTGGTGCTCGCGCCAGTCGCAGGCTGAGGGAGCTCGGTCAGCCCTGCACGCGGATGCGTGCCGCGCGGCGCTGGATCGAGCGCTGCGCCAAGCGCTCGGGCAGGAGCCGAAATGCGGAGGCGATCGCGCGGTTGATGCCGCCGTTCACGTACACGATCTCGCCGCGCGCAGCCGCATTCAGGCCTTGGCGGGCGACCTTGTCGGCGTCCATCCACAACCACTTCGGCAGCTGGCTCACCTGCTCGCGGTTCCCGAGCACGTCGTGAAACTCGCTGTACGTGAATCCCGGGCAGACGGCCGTGACGTACACGTTCTTGCGCCGCACTTCGGGCGCGAGCGACTCCGAGAACTTGATCAAGAACGACTTGGCGGCGCCATACAGGGTATGGCCGGGTCCGCCGGGCAAGAGCCCGGCGAGCGAGGCGACGTTGATGATGTATCCGAAGCCGCGCGCCATCATTCCAGGCAGACACAGGTGCGTTAGATGCGCCGCGGACGTCACCAACACCTGAAGGAAGTCCGCGTGCTTCTCCCAGGGCTGCGAGGCGAAGAAGCCAGAGACGCCATATCCCGCGTTGTTCACCAGCAGATCCACCTTCAGGCCTTGCGCCTCGATCTCGTCGAGCAGCTCCACGGGCGCGTTCGGCTCCGCGAGATCCGCGGTGATCACGGCGACCTTGCGCCCGTACTGACGCGCGATCTCGCGCGCCAGGGCTTCCAATCGATCGCCGCGCCGCGCGGTGAGGATCAGATCCGCATGGCGCGCCGCGAGCTCGAGCGCAAACGATCTCCCGATGCCGGCCGATGCGCCCGTGACCAGCGCCGTACGTCCTTCAAGGTTCATAGGTCTCCCGTGGGAGCCCGCGGTTCGAGGCGGCGGACGCTCCGCGCAAGGCCTAGCCGCTTCACGCGCTCTGCGCCATGGTGCGCGCTAGGCGAGCTGCGCGCGCTACAAGTCGAACTGTGCGCCGATTTCGGCCACGTTCGTGGGCGGGATCCCGAAGTACGCGTCGGCCGGCCGCGCGTTGCGCGAGAGCGCGCTGAACAGACCTTCGCGCAGGCGACCCATCTTTCCGGAGGCCGTCGCCAAGAAGGTCTCGCGCTGTAGATAATAAGTCGTCGTGTCAGGATTGAACGCGAAGCCGTGCGCGGCGGCGGCTCTGGTGAGCGCTGGCGGCACGTGCGGTTCTTCGCGAAAGCCGTAGCGCACCTGAATTTGAAAGAAGCCATGGCCGAGCGCGCGCACTTCGCAGCGCTCAGAGGGCGGCACCTCGGGTACGTCGGCGATGCGTACGGTGACGATGAGGACCGTCTCTTGCAGCACGGGAATGGCGCGCACCTGTTGGCGCATCACCGGCGGCACGACGCCGAAGTTGCGGGTGACGAACACGCCCGTGCCGGGCGTCCGGGCGCGCAACAACTCGGGGGCGCGATCGACGAAGGAAGCGAGCGGCGCGGTGTGTGCGGCGAGCTGCTCGGCGAGCAGGAACTGGCCGGACTTCCACACGAGCATCACGATCACGAACACCACGCCGACCGAGATTGGCACGTATCCGCCGTCGAGGATCTTCACCGCGTTGGCCGCGATGAAGGGTAGATCGAACGAGAGAAACACGAATAGTAAGAGGAGCGCGGGCAGGCGTGGCCAGCGCCAGCGCTCGCGCGCGACCGCGAAGAACACGAGCGACGTGATCGCCATGGTGCCGCTGACTGCGATGCCGTACGCCGACGCGAGCCGCCCCGACTCGCGAAAGCCGAGCACGAGCGCCACACAAGCCACCGCCAGCCAGCGGTTCACCACGGGTACGTAGACCTGGCCCTCCGCCTCGCGCGCCGTATGCAGAATGGAGACGCGCGGCAGGAATCCGAGCTGCACGGCTTGCCGCGTAAGCGAGAACACGCCCGAGATCAGAGCTTGCGATGCGATCACGGTCGCGAGCGACGCCAGCAGCACGAGCGCATAACCGGCGGGGCCCGGCCGCACCAACTCGTAGAAGGGATTGTCGGCCGCCTCCGGGCGGCGCAGCACCAACGCGCCCTGCCCGAAGTAGGCGGCGATCAGCGCGGGAAAGACGGCGCCGAACCAGCACAGCCGAATCGGGCGCGCGCCGAAATGCCCCATGTCGGCGTAAAGTGCCTCGCCACCCGTCACGGCCAGCACGACGGCCCCCAGGATCAAGGTGCTGCGGGGACCGTGCCGGGCGAAGTACGCGAGCCCGTGCACGGGCGAGAGCGCCTCGAGGACCGCTGGATAGGCGGCTATTTGGCGGATGCCCAAGGCGCCGATCACCAGAAACCAAACCAGCATGATCGGGCCGAACAGCTTCCCGATGTCGGACGTGCCACGGCGCTGCAGGGCGAACAGGCCGAGCAGCGTCAAGCACGTCAGCGGCAAGATGATGGGCCTGAGCGCAGGTGTCTTCGCCCCGAGCCCCTCGATCGCGGACAGCACCGAGATGGCGGGCGTGATCATGCCATCGCCGTAGAGAAGCGCCGCGCCGATCACGCCGAGCACGACATACGCACCCATCTTGCGCCGCGGCGCCGCCGTCTCGGGCAAGAGCGCGAGCAGCGCGAAGATGCCGCCTTCGCCGCGGTTGTGGGCGCGCATGATGAAGGTCAGATACTTGAAGCTCACCACCAGCGTGATCGCCCAAAAGATCAGCGAAAGGACGCCGAGCACGTTCTCGTGCGTGGGCGCTGCACCGTGAGGTCCGCGCAGACATTCCTTGAACGCGTAGAGCGGGCTCGTGCCAATGTCCCCGAACACGACTCCGAGCGCGCCCAAGCTGAGTTTGGCGAGCGCTTGCTTGCTCGGGTCCACGCTCGCTGCGCCCTGCTCATGGAGCCCAGTCGATGCGACGAGAGAGCGTCTCATGCGTCCTTGCTGACAACGCAAACTCCGCGCCAGCGCGCGGCAGGCTCGACGTCATCGCATCGAACCGGCGTCGCTCGTCCTGTCCTTAACGCCAACGCCCTGCTTTCATTCGCGCTCCCGCCGGGATTCGAACCTGGGACCTTTCGCTTAGGAAGCGACTGCTCTATCCAGCTGAGCTACGGGAGCCTGTTCTCTGTGCCTGCCCGTGCGAGTGTTGCCGGCGCGTCGGGTGGTCCGGCACGACGGCAATCCATACGGGTGGTGGGCGGAACGAGGCAACGCTTAGCACGCTGCCCTCTCCTGGCGCCACGTTGGGAGTTGGCCCACGGCCCGCCTCCGGGCGAAAGGACGCGTGAACGGCGCAGCAAAGCGAGGAGGAGCGGCGCGCTTGAGCTCTTGCCTCTGCGGTCGCGGTCCACGGGTGGCCGGGCGCAGCGCGGTGGTCCCGCCGCGCCGAGACGCAGGGGCACGCGAGGTGGTGCATCCTTGCGATGTGCTGTGCCGAGGCCTCTCGCGCGCAGTACGTCGCCCTACGCACGCACCTGCCCGCGCCCCCAGAACCGGTGCGCGGCACAGCAGGCCTTCGTTCTACTGGCTTGGCAAGCGATGCGTCCGTGGCCTGGCGTTTCTGCTTCGACAGCGAGTCCGATGCCTCGATGAGTTGCAGACGAGAGCGCTCTAATATTTGAGCAGAGAGCATGTGCTCACGCCGAGGCGCTGGGCTCCGCCCAAGAACGTCAGCTCGAGCAAGAATGCCGCAGCGAT
>CAZYWR010001512.1:0-2864 GCA_964651185.1 uncultured Polyangiales bacterium | reverse complement strand
ACGCCACGCCATCACCGTGGGTCGGGAGCTCCGCGCGCGCGGCGAGCGCCTGTTCGGGATCCGGCTCGACTCCGGCGACTTGGCTTGGCTCTCGATCGAAGCCCGCAAGCTGCTCGACGCCGCCGGCCTGCACGACACCGCGATCTTGGCGTCCAATGATCTCGACGAGTACCTGATCGAGTCGTTGAAGCAGCAAGGCGCGCAGATCTCGCTCTGGGCGGTGGGGACGCGCCTGGTGACGGGCCACGACCAGCCGGCGCTCGGGGGCGTGTACAAGCTCGCGATGATCGCGCACGGCGAGGGACCGCTTCAGCCGCGCATCAAGCTCAGCGAGCAGGCCGCCAAGATCTCGAATCCGGGCGTGCAACAGGTGCGGCGCTTCTCGCGCGACGGGCGCTTCGTGGCCGACGTGATCTACGACGAGTCGCAGGACGTCGAGCCGAAGGTGCTCATCGATCCGTTCGATCCCACGCGGCGACGCGCGCTCGCGCGCGATTTATCCTACGTAGACCTGCTCGAGCCCGTGGTGCGGAACGGCGCGCGCGTGGCGCCGTCCATCCCGCTCCCGGCCATGCAGGCGCGCACACGCGCGCAGCTCGCCGCGCTCGACCCCACGGTGCGCCGCCTGCTCCATCCGCATGAGTATCCGGTCGGATTGAGCGCGGAGCTGTTCGCCGAACGCATGCGTTTGATCGAGGAGGCGCGCGCCCGCGCGCGGCCACGCGAGGAGGATTCGCCGTGACTTCCGATGCGCTACTCTGGGTCGATATCCAGAACGACTTCTGTGCGGGCGGCGCGCTCGCGGTGCCCGATGGAGACGCGGTCGTGCCGGTCGCGAACGCGCTCGCTCCGCGTTTTACGCGGGTGATCGCCACGCAGGACTGGCATCCGCCCGGGCACCTGAGCTTCGCCAGCAGCCATCCGGGCCGCGCGCCTTACGATCGCATCGAGCTCGATGGTCTGCCGCAAGTGCTCTGGCCCGACCACTGCGTGCAGGGGAGCCGCGGCGCCGAGCTCCATCCACAGCTCGAACGTGCCGCCATCCAGCATATCGTGCAGAAGGGCACCGATCCCCGTATCGACAGCTACAGCGGCTTCTTCGACAACGGCCACCGCAAAGCCACCGGACTCCACGACTACCTGCAAATGGAAGGGATCGAGGAGCTCTATGTGATGGGGCTCGCCACGGATTACTGCGTGAAGTGGACCGCGCTCGACGCGCGCCGCCTCGGCTACCGCGTATCCGTGATCGCCGACGGCTGCCGCGGCGTGGGGCTCAGCCCACGCGACATCGACGACGCCCTCGACGAACTGCGTGCGGCCGGGGTAGAGCTGACGTCATCTGCAACGCTCGCGCGAGCGCGTTGAGCACGCCACCGTTTGAAAGCCATGCAAGACTACCTCGACGGGCTCTGGTGGCCGCGCCTGCTGCTTCAACGCGGGCTCGCAGCCATCTACCTGATCGCCTTCGCCTCGGCGCTCCTGCAATTCCGGCCGCTCTTGGGCGAGCACGGGCTCACGCCCGCCCCGCGCTTCCTCGCCCAGGTGTCGTTTCGCCGGGCGCCCAGCTTGTTCCACATCCGCTACTCGGATCGGCTCTTTGCCGTGGTCGCCTGGCTCGGTGTCGCGCTCTCCCTGGCGGCGCTCTCGGGTTTCGCGGACGGCGGCCCGAACGCGCTTTCGCTCTGTGTGTGGCTCGGGTTGTGGGCGCTTTACCTCTCGATCGTCAACGTCGGACAGACCTTTTACGGCTTCGGCTGGGAGTCGCTCCTGCTCGAAGCCGGCTTCTTCGCCGCGTTCTTGGGTGTGCGCGGCGCCGCGCCTTCGCCGGTGCCGATCTTCATCTTTCGCTGGCTCTTGTTTCGCGTGGAGCTCGGCGCCGGTCTCATCAAGCTCCGTCACGACGAGTGCTGGCGCGATCTGACGTGTCTGTTCTTTCACTATGAGACGCAGCCACTCCCCAACCCGCTGAGCTGGTACTTCCACCGGCTGCCCCAACGCATCCACAAGCTCTCGGTCGTGTTCAGCCACTTCGTGCAGCTGGTCGCGCCCTTTGGGCTGCTCCTACCGCAACCCGCGGCCGCGCTCGCGGGCGCGCTCATCGTCGTGCATCAGCTCCTGCTCGTGGTCAGCGGGAACTACGCCTGGCTCAACTGGCTCACGATCGTGCTGGGCTTCAGCGCGTTCGACGACCAGACGCTCGCTTGGCTCCTGCCGTTGCGCACGCCCGAGACGGTCGCCCGCACGGAGCTTCACGATGCGCTCCTCGACGTCCTCGCGGGCATCACACTGGTGCTGAGCGTGAAGCCTACACGCAACTTCTTTTCGAAGCGCCAGATCATGAACTACGCCTACAATCCGCTCCACCTCGTCAACGCCTACGGCGCGTTCGGGTCGGTCACGCGCCGTCGTTACGAGATCGTGATCGAAGGGAGCGCGCACGCACCCGACAGGCCGGGGCAAGACGGCGCGGGCGCAGCGTGGCGCGAGTACGAGTTCCGGGGCAAGCCGGGCGATCCCAGGCGCAGGCCTCCGCAAGTCGCGCCTTACCATCTGCGGCTCGACTGGCTGATGTGGTTTCTCCCGTTCCGGACGATGATCGTCGATGGCGGCGTCCTGCCGCTTTCGCACGAACGCTGGTTCCTGCAGCTCGTGCGCCGCTTGCTCGAAGGCGACCGCGCCACGCTCGCGCTCCTGCGGCACAATCCCTTCCCCGACGCGCCTCCCCGGCGCATCCGTGCCCGCGTGTACCACTACGAGTTCACGGACCGGCGCGAGCGCAAAGAAAGCGGCGCGTGGTGGAAGCGCCGCTTGGTCGGCGAGTACCTGCCGCCGGTCTCGTCGGACGAGCTGCCGACGTAAAC
>CAZYWR010001511.1:0-4118 GCA_964651185.1 uncultured Polyangiales bacterium | reverse complement strand
CCCGGCTGACGTGATAGATGCCGTGGCGGCTCCGCGCCGGGGCCCTACGCGGGAGCGACACGTGAAGCCGAAAGCAAAGGCGCGGTTCGCTGCGACTCTGACCGTCCACGCGCTGCTCTCGAGCTGCGGCGACGACGGCGGCGGTCCTTACGAAAGTGATGCATCCGCGGCCACCGCCGCCGAGGCCGGCGCCGGCAGTGGCACGGCGGCGGAATGCGATCAAGCCCCGTCTGGGACGCCCTGCGGTACGCCGGGGAGCGACTTGCATTGCATCTTCAACTCATGCGTGAAGAATGCGTGCGGAGATGGAGTCAGGGCCGGCGACGAAGCATGTGATGACGGCAATCAGATCGACCACGACGGCTGCGACTCGCACTGTCAGATCGATATCCCCGGCTGCGGAAATGGGAAGATCGATCCCACCGAGGAGTGCGACGACGGGAACGCGATCGACTCCGATGGCTGCACGACGCACTGCACGATCGCGCGTTGCGGCGACGGCGTAGTCGGCCCGGGCGAAGACTGCGATGATGGCAATTCCGTGGAGACTGACAGTTGCAACAACCGCTGCCGCCTGAACAATCCGAGCACAGACGCGGGCAGTGATGGCGGCGCCGACGCGAGCGCGGCGAGAGGCGGCTCGGGCGCGAACAGCGGGGCGGGCGCCCCCGACGCGGGCGTCGCGAACGACGCCGGTTCCGCCAACGATGCGGGCACCGCCAACGACGCGGGCATCGCAAACGACGCGACCACCGTGAGCGATGCAGGCGCTGGCGACTCCGGCAACCCAGGCTCAGGCGCGAGCAACGACTCAGGCATCATCAGCACCGACTCGGGCGTCTCCGGCACCGACTCGGGCATGGCTACTGATTCGGGCATGGCTACCGACCCGGGCATGGCCGACACCGACTCCGGTGCGACGGGCAGCGACGCAGGCAGCGACACGGATGCGGACCTCGATTCCGGAACGACCGCCACTGATGCCGGCCATGACGCAGGCAGTCCGGCCAACGACGCAGGCAACACTGGCGATGATGCGGCAGCGGACACCGGCTCCCCGAGTCCAGTCGACTCGGGTTCCGCCATCCCGGCCGACTCGGGCCAGCCCTCCGCGGATTCAGGTGCGACGGCACCGGCCGACTCCGGACAACCTCAGATCGACTCTGGCTCTCCGGGTGCGGACTCCGGCGCGACCGTCGTCGATGCCGGAACAGGCGCATGCCAGGCCTGTCAAAACGCCAACTGCCGCGACTATATGGGCATCGACCTCGTGCACGGCTGCTTCGAGGCGGTCGATCCGGAGTACGGCGCGGACGGGAGCGACCCCGACTTCATTCAGCAGTGCACAGACGTCGTCGCCTGCGCACACGAAAAGCAGTGCGGCTATGGTGACGGCGGCGAAGCTTCCGACTGCTACTGCGGCTCGGCGAACGTCGACACGTGTGCAGCGAACGGTCCTGCGGCCGACGCTCCGTGCTCGCAGCAATGGCAAAAGGCGACCCGCACCATCGTGAACGCCGAAGTACAAGTACGGTTTACCGACTTGTCCTATCCTGCGGGCTGGGCGTACTTCCTGATCGAATGTGAACGCGTCAGCTGCGTACCCAGCGGTGCGTGCGCGCAGCCCTCACGTTAGGGTCGTGTATTTCTCTTCGGCGTCGAGAGGCCGCGCTTGTTGCACGGCTGTCACGTATTCGGGTCGCCTCCCGTGATACATGCCTCGGCGGCTCCGCGCTGGGGCCCACGCGGGAGCAACACGTGAAGCCGAAAGCAAACGCGCGGTTCGCTGTGATTCTGGCTGTCTGTACGCCGCTCTGGAGCTGCGGGGACGACGGCGGCGCCTCTACCCAGAGCGACGCCTCGTCCATCACGCTCGTCGACGCCAGCGTCGGCAGTATGACTACTGCCGAATGCGATCAGGCACCCCAAGGCACGCCCTGCGGCGCGCTCGCGAGCGGCATGCACTGCATCTTCCACGCGTGCGTCAGCAACACGTGCGGAGATGGGATCAAGGCTGGCGACGAGGCATGTGACGACGGCAATCAGATCGACCACGACGGTTGCGACTCGCACTGCAAGGTCGACATCCCCGGCTGTGGCGACGGCAAGTTGGATCCCACTGAAGAGTGCGACGACGGCAACTCCGTCAACACCGACCTGTGCACCAACCAGTGCACCATCGCACGCTGCGGCGACGCCATCGTCGGTCCCGGCGAAGACTGCGACGACGGCAACTCCGTCGACACCGACTCCTGCAACGACCGCTGCCACGCGAGCAATGCGGGCAGCGACGGCGGCGACGCCGGCATGGCGAACGACTCGGGCGTGGGCGACTCCGGGGCCACCGACTCCGGTAGCGTGAACGGCGATTCGGGAACGGCGACCGCCGACTCGGGGCCGTCCGGTAGCGACTCGGGAAGCTTCGCGAGCGATGCCGCTAGCGACTCGGGCGGCTCTGCAGGAAACGACGCTGGCAACCCCGCCTATGACGCTGCCGCGGATGGTTCCGCCGATTCAGGTTCGTCTACCGGGAGAGACTCGGGGGCAGCTTCGCCTGATTCGGGTCAACCCGAGATGGACTCAGGCTCCATGGCCGTCGACTCTGGCTCAGCGTCCCTCGACTCTGGCACTGGCGGAGGGGGCGACCCGTGCACAGCTTGCCGCGAAACCAACTGTCGGAACTATCTGGGAAGTGACCTCGTTCACGGCTGCTACGAAGCCGTCGATCCTTCGTACGGCGCAGACCCGAACGACCCCGCGTTCATTCAGCAGTGCACGACCGCGATCAACTGTGCTCACCAGAAGCACTGCGGTTACAGCGCGAGCTCGGAGGGAGCGGAGTGTTACTGCGGGTCCTATTCGATCGATCAATGCGCGATGAGCGGCCCGCCTGCCGACGCGCCGTGCCTTACTGAATGGCAGACCGCCGCGCGCACGATGGTCAACGCGGATCTGCAAGTCCGAATGAGCGATCTCTCGTACCCCGTCGGTTGGGCTTACTACATCCTCGCTTGCGAACGAGAAAATTGCCTTGCCGCGTGCGGGCCTTGAGCAGGAGCCGCCAGTCATGACAACTACGTGCCGATCAGCAGCTCACTCGCAGGGGCGTCGTTTGCAAGCGTTCGCCCTTGCCCTCGCCATCGTAGGTGTCCTTTCAGACCGCGCGCCGAGGGCCGTCGCACAAGCCGAAGAAGCCACCGGCGAGACGACGGACCGACTCGCGGCGGCGGCGTTTCCCGTGAACGATGCAGATCCCGAGAGCAGCGTGCCGACCATGGAGCAAGCCATGCGGCGCCCGCTGCAAATGGGGTACTTTGTCATGCTCTTGGTCGAGCGCGGCACGGCGGCCTCCGAACGCGGCGATCACTACGGGGCGCTCAAGTACTACCGTGCGCTCGCCAAGACGGTGCCGGAACGCAGCCAGGCGTTCAAGATGCTGTGCAAAGAGTACGAGGTGATCGGCGACTTCGAGCACGCGCTCGAGAACTGCAAGCTCGTGCTCGGCAAGTCCGGTGTCACTGTGGACGACAACGCCCGCTTCGTCGATCTCACGCTGAGGAAGCGGGGCGCGCTTCCTCAGTCCGACATCGAAGACGTGGAGGCCGTGATCGCCCATCTCGAGACGCAGCTCGGCAACTCCGAAGAGGCGCCTATCATCACGAATCAGCTTTGCTGCGATCTCGCGACGCGCCTGGAAGACGTGGCGCGACTCGAAGAGTGCACCAAGCAGCTCCGCACGCTCGCCCCCAAGGATCCCAAGACGCTCGCGTACTCTTGGGCGCTCGCGCTCAAGAAGCGCGACTTCCACGAAGCCAAGCGCATCATCCACCAAGCCAAGCGCATCGGCCTGCCAGCTCCGGCAATCGAGAAGATGGAGCGCGGTTTGGCGAGTGAGCGAGAACACGACCATGCCGCGTCCACCTGGCTGCGCCCGTGGGGCTTCGTCGGCGGCTCAGTCATGCTATTCGCAGCCGTGCTGTCTGCTTTCTTGCTGCGACGCAAGCGTACGCTGATCGCGGGCCAACTCGGCCAAGGATGATGACGCGCCCCCGGTCACTGACAGCGCGCCTAGGCCTTCATTTAGGCGCGCAGGTATCCGCGCAGCTGCATGCGTAACA
>CAZYWR010001510.1:0-2582 GCA_964651185.1 uncultured Polyangiales bacterium | reverse complement strand
CACGAGCTGGAGTTTCATTCCGGCAAACTCAGCAGCTGCGGATCGGCATCGCTCGAAGCGTTGGTGCGCCGCTGTGATTTGGTGGTCATCGCGACCGACACGAACAGCCACGCCGCCGTGCGCGCGGCGCGCGGGCTGATGCGCAGCCGCGGAAGTTCGCCGCTGTTGATTCGGCGCCTCGGCGTGTCGCGCTTGGCCGAGCTGCTGGCGAACGCCGAGAGCGCCCCTGGGGAAGCGCGCTCCGCCGACAGTTGCTGACCGGGGCCCGTGGTCCGCGGTACCCTCCTGGGCACGGACGGGAGGCTGCGTGACACCCACAGAAGCGACGATCCAAAACTTTGCCGCAGCGGCCAAGCTGGTCGGCATCGGTGCCCTCATGGCCCGGCGGCTCGCCACGCCCAAGCGCGAGGTCAAGGTCGAGTGCACGATCCAGCTCGATGACGGCCGCACCGGCACGTTCGTCGGCTATCGCGTGCAGCACGACGACGCGCGCGGGCCGATGAAGGGCGGTATTCGCTACCATCCCGAGGTCGACCCCGACGAAGTCAACGCGCTGGCTTCGCTGATGACGTGGAAGACGGCGGTCGTCGATATCCCCTACGGCGGGGCCAAGGGCGGCGTGAACTGCGATCCGCGCACCATGTCGATCGGCGAGCAGCAGCGGCTCACGCGCGCCTTCGTGCAGGGCCTGCAGGACGTGATCGGGCCGAACAAGGACGTGCCGGCACCGGACATGGGCACCAACGCGCGCACGATGGCTTGGATCGTCGACGAGTACGCGAAATTTCAGGGGTGGCATCCGGCCGTGGTCACGGGCAAGCCGATCGAGCTCGGCGGCTCGCTCGGGCGCGAAGCGGCCACGGGGCGCGGCCTGGTGTTCGCGCTCGAGAACTACTTCGCCGACGTAAAGCGCACGATCTCAGGCACGCGCTTCGTGATCCAAGGCTATGGCAACGTCGGCGCCTGGGTGGCGCGGCTCTTGGCGGAGAAGGGCGGCCTCGTCATCGCGGTCTCTGACGTCACAGGCGCAGAGCGCAACGCGCGCGGGCTCGACCTGAGCGCGCTCGATCAGCACGTGACAGCGGCGCGCGGGGTCAAGGGCTTTGCAGGCGGCGAGGGCTTTCCGGCCGAGGAGCTCTTGTACGAGGCGTGCGACGTGCTGGTGCCGGCCGCGCTCGGCAACGTGCTGCGCAAGGAAAACGCAGGCGACGTGCGCGCGGGCCTCGTGCTCGAGGGGGCCAATCATCCCGTCGACCCCGACGCGGACGCGATCTTCGGCAAAAAAGGCGTGGTCGTCCTGCCGGACATCTACGCGAACGCAGGCGGCGTGACGGTGTCGTATTTCGAGTGGGTGCAGAACATCCAGGCCTTCCGCTGGGACGAAGCGCGCGTGAACGAGGAGCTCAAGCGCGTGATGCTCAGGGCCTGGAAGGAGATCGCGAGCGCCGCGCGCAGCTACGACTGCAGCTTCCGCGCGGCCGCGTTCGCGCTGGCGATCTCGCGCGTCGCGCACGCCACCGACCTGCGCGGCATCTAGCTGGAAGTTCCCGATTCGGGAACTTCCAGCTAGCCCTGTCCATCGACGGGGTCCCCGGCGCAGGAAGCGCCACCCCGTCCAACGAAGTGTCCCGATCGTTCCACGGTCGCGACCTTCACGGAGACACACATCGGCGCTGATGCGCGCCCCGGCGTGCGGGTGCGCTGCCTGCAAGCGACGTGGCGCTGCACCGCGATCGCGCGCTGGCTTACTGTAAGCAACGGAGCGTTCGTACGACGTGAGTGCCAACATCCAGCGGCCTGACGCGCGCGGGGGCGCGGAGCAGGGCGAAGTCGCGACGAAAGAGCTGACGCTGCCGAGCATGGTGACGGCCGTGTCGCTCGACGGGCGGCGCCGCACCGGAGTCCTCAGCAAGTTCAGCCCCACCATGGCGGACCTGATGCTCGAGCCCGAGGCGGCCAAGGGCGCGGGCTTCGACCGCGCGCGCGGCACCATGTTGCGCGCGGAGGCCCAAGCCTACCTCGGCTTTCATCGGGGCACGGAGTCCGCGCTCCCGCCTGAGCCGGGGCTCGAGCGCTACAAGTTGAGCGTCGTCGGTGGCGAGCAGCTCACGGTGCTCGTGGCGAGCGCGGCGGTCTCGCATCCGCTCGGCTTCGTCGCGTACCCCGTTGCGCCCGACACGCCCTTCCGCTGTCTGTTCGTGTATCGACACGGCTTGCTCGCGCGCGAAAAGGACGCGCCGCTCGGCGCGCTTTTGATTAGCGCCGGCGTGCTCGGTAAGACCGAGCTCGAGAAGGGCGTAGCCGCGCAGGCGGCCGCGCGCAGCGTGCCGATCGGCCAAATCCTCGTCGAAATGAAGAAGGTCGACAAGGAGACCATCGACGAAGCGGCCGAGCTCCAAGGCCGCAAGCGCCTGCGCATCGGACAGGTGCTGGTGGAGGCGGGGCTCGTCTCCGAGGGCGATATCGAGCAGGCGCTGGGCGAGCAGAAAAAGCGGAAGGGGAAGCGCCTCGGCGAGGTGCTGGTCGAGTTGGGCGTGTTGCGCGAGCGCGATCTGTCGCTGACCTTGGCGCACAAGTTCGAC
>CAZYWR010001509.1:0-2089 GCA_964651185.1 uncultured Polyangiales bacterium | reverse complement strand
GCCCAATCCAACCCGCCTTTACGGCGGGCTTTGGCTGGGGTTTGCGGGCGCGGCGGACGGTCCGCCGCACTCCCATCTGGATACCACGCTCGGCGGTCAGTTCGGCATCGACTCGGTCCTGGCGCGCCACCTATCGCTCGGCGGCGAGTTCCGCATCGGCGCCTCGCGCTTCGAACGCACGGGCGATCGTTCCAAGCTGCTCGACATCGACGCCAAGCCGCGCTTTCGCTTGCCGATCGGCCACTCGCCCGTGGAGCTCTACGCCGCGGTGCCGATCGGCCTTACCATCCCGCGTCTCGCCGATTCCGCGGAAGGCCGGCAAAGCGGCAAAGTTGGCTGGAATTTCGGCGTGGGCGCCGGCATCAACGTCTTCCTCACCGAGTCGTTCGCGCTCAACGCGGAGCCCATGTGGCTCTGGCACAAGTTCCACGTGAGCGGACCAGGGAGCGACGTCTACACCCTCAAGCAGTTCTCACTGTTCCTGAACGCAGTCTTGGCGTTCTGAATAGGAGACCGAGCTGAGGCACCACACACGTCACACCTTGACAATCTTGCTCGCCCGCCGTCTTCCTCAGCTCCTTGGAGGCTGGAATTCGCGACGGCTGGGCGGGCAAGCGAGTACAAGGAGCTGGCGACTCAGCGCAGACCGCGCAGATCGCCGCTGTGCGTCCAGCGATACTTCGTCGGCGTCATGCCGGTCCAGCGGCGGAAGGCGCGGTAAAACGAGGGCGCCTCCGTAAAGCCGGAGAGTAGCGCGACCTCGGACAGACCTAGATCGTGCGCGGCGACATAACGCAACGCGATGGCGCGGCGCGTCTCGTCGACCAGGTTCTTGAAGGTGGTGCCTTCGTCCGAGAGGCGCCGGCCGAGGGTGCGCGAGCTCATGCGCAAGGTGCGCGCCGCCTGCTCGAGGCTGATGGTTCCGCTCGGGAGCTGCTCCACCAAGTAACGTCTGACCTTCTCGGTCACGCTCTCGCGCTGCGGACGCGCGGCCAAGGTGCTGTCGGCGTAGCGCCGCAAGACCAGGTGAAGCTTCTCGTCGCTGCTCCGCAGAGGTTCGTCGAGCAGGCGCGCCGGGAAGCCGAAGCCAGCCATGGGTGCGTTGAAATGCAGGCGCACTGGCCCGAGCAGCGCGCGATAGGCGTCGAGCGAGGCGGGCGCTCCGTGCTGGAACCACACGTCCATGTCTTCGAGCACACCCTCCGGCCAGGACGGGCTGTGGGTGACGATCAGACTACAGGTCTGAAAGTCTTCGGCAGCGCGCGGCAAGACCACGCTGTTGTCGAAGCGCACGATCGCGCGATCGCCCTGCACGTCGAGCGTGATCGTGAGGGTGTCGTTGAGCAGACGTGTATAACGACCGGCGCTCGCTAACGCAGTGCGTAAGGTCGAGGCCGAGCGCAGCACGAAGTCGAACAGACCCACGTCACCGATAGACGTGTGTCGGACCGCCTTCACGCCTAGGAGCTCGTCGTCCGTCAGCTTGACGGCCGCTTCGAGCATGGTGTGCACGGCGCATACGTGGATGCGCTCCTCTGGATCGAGCCCCTCGAACCACTTGAGCGTGGCCTCGGGGATGCGACCGCTGTCGCGCAGCACCGTGACGAACGGTGTCGCCAGGCGCGCCGAGTAGCACGGCTGTCCGGCGATAGGGACCGCATCCGGCGCCTGCGGCGGATCGGTGCGGGGTGCCGGGCGCGCGACCCGTTCTGACACGGGCTCACGCTGCGGCTCGACTTGGTTGATGCTGGTGTAATGGGCCGTGCTCATGAGGTGTGGAACCTCCTTGCGTGCGGCCTTTGCGCCGCCGCTCCCTTTCCCGTCCGCAGAAGCGCTATACAAGTTCCGTGATCGAAGCTGTTCTCTGCTGGCTGCGCGCAGGCGCGCCGCCAAAGCTCGTGTGGGGGCTGTTGCCTCGTTTGATGGGAGGCCTGTACGCGTTCGCGTTCGCGTCTCTCGCGCCGCAGGTGCTGGGGCTGATCGGCAGCCGAGGCATCGCGCCGGTTCGCGCGCAGCTCGCGGCCGCGCGCGAACACATCCCGGGTCCGCTGCGCTTCGTCCGCTTTCCCAGCTTGCGGTGGCGCAGCCC
>CAZYWR010001508.1:0-3228 GCA_964651185.1 uncultured Polyangiales bacterium | reverse complement strand
CTGCTCGATGCCCGGAATGCGGGCGGGCAGGGTGGTCGGCGCAGCGGCGCCTTTGCTCTCATCACCACAAGCTACGGCGGCCAGCGCGAGCAGCGGCAGCAGCCATTTCCCAGCGTTCATGGTCGGTGCTCCTCGTGGGTGCGGGCAAGCGCGCCGCATCACGACGCGACACGTTGCAAAGCCCGTGCACAAGCCGCGAGGGGGCGCTCGCACGCGCTGGCTGCGCCACGGAACCAGCGATGCGCCTGGCGCGCCCGTGCTGGCTCGGACCGGCTCTCGTGACGCGAGCGCTGCGCTTCGCCGGACAGCCCGTGTGGCGGACGTGCCCATGCGAGGCGCGCTGCCGCACACGACGCGGCTAGCGGGGCACCGGTTGGGTCGCCGGACCCTCCGTGAGCGGCGGCGGAAACCAATCATCCACGCGCCGCAAGTAACGTTCGGCGCGGTGGCGGGCGACCTTGTTGTTCATGCGGATGTCGTCACCTTGATCGGGCGCATCCAGGATTTCGCGCAAGAGCCGCACGAACAGCTCCCGATCTTGTTTGGCCACCGCGTACGTCTTGGCGTAGCTCAGCAGGATCAGGTGATTTCGCCGCTTGCACACCGTGAGCGCGCGCTCGTAGTAGCCCTTCGCCTTCTCGAGATCCCCGCCGAACAGCTCGGGGAATGAGGCCTCGACCGTGCCGAGCACGCCGAGCCCGCCCGCGTCGGCGTAGCTGTCGTCGAGCTCGACGCTGCGCTCCAGGATCGCCCGCGCGATCGGCGCGTCGGCCAGCTGGTTGAGGTCGCCGCCGGAGTTCGCCATCTTCGAGCCCCAGGCCAAGCCCGCCCAATACAAAGACGGCACGTCTTCTTGGTCCTTGTACACCTCGCGCAGGTACGCGCGCACGATGTCTACCTTGCCGGTTTTGAGCTTTTGATCGAGCAGCCCGTCGTCGTCGCGCTGGCGCATCACCTTGAGGGCGAGCTGCGAGGCCCGGCCGTACAGGTTCATGATGCGCCGCTCCAGCCGGTCGGCGCGCTCGAACTCGCCGCGCTCATCGGCGATCTCCCACTCATCGCCGATCCAGCCGTACGCGTACACCACGTACGTGCGCGCCAGCCCGAGCAGGAGCTTCTCGTTCTTCGGGCTGATGCGGATCAACGCCTCGCTCTGCAGCATCGCGGTAGGCACGGCTTTGCCGAAGATCTCGTAATCCCAGAAGCCGTTGAAGCCGAGCGCGCCGGCCTCCGCGATCTCAGCGGTCTGATCGGCGGCGAGGCGGTGGACGCTGCAGCCGGTGCAGCAGCTGATGGCGGCGATCGAGAGCGACAGGATCAGCGCGGACCCAGGTGGGCAGAACTTCATCTGCGCTGATGTTAACTGATCCGCGCGCGAGATCACGCGACGTTGGCACCGCCATCGCTGCGCACGCCCGCTTGCACCGCGGACGCGTCGGGGAGCTTCTGCCCCCTCTTCATCAGAAGTGGGATAAGAAACTTCGACATCTCCTGAAAGTCATTCACCTCGGGCGAGAGCATCTTGCCGATGCCCTGGGCAGTGACGATGCCGACGATCACGAGCGACAGCTGCGGCACCGGGCGCACGTGATAACGCCGGCCAATCGCGAGCATCTCGCCCACCATTTCGCCGTAATCGAGGCGCGACACGTCGAGCGCGCGAAACTTGCGGGCGAACGCATCGACGTCTCGGCGCACAGCGTCCCAGCTCACGTTCTCGCCGTACACGTGGTAGCGCTGGAGGTGGTTCACCAGATCCTCGGGTGTGCCCATGGCGACACATTTCATCAGATCGACGAACATCTCGAGCACCTCCGGCGTCAGCTCGGTGGCGAGGCCCACGTCGAGCAGCACGAGCCTGCCGTCGTCGCGTACGACCATGTTCCCCGGGTGCATGTCGGCGTGCAGAAAGCCGTCGACGAAGCTCATCTGCATGGTCGCCGCGCGCAGGGTCTGCGAGATCTGCCGGTGGTCGTGCCCGTTCGGCAGCTCGTCCACTTTGACCCCGCGCACGAACTCCATGACCAGCACCTTTTCACTCGAGAGCTCGGCGTAGATGAGCGGAAAGGCGATGCGCGCGTCGTGGGAGAAGTTCTCGCGAAAGCGCTGGTAGTTGGCGGCCTCGATGCGTAGATCGGTCTGGCGCACGAGTCCCTCTACGAACTCGCGCGTGAAGCCGACCGGATCGGACAAGCGGATGGTCGGGTGCAGCGCGAGCAGCTTCGCCGCCAACATGAGCAGCGTGCCGTCGCGCGCGACCTGGGTGCGCACGTTCGGGCGCAGGACTTTGACCGCGACCTCGTCGCCGCTGCGCAGCCGCGCGTGATGCACTTGCGCGACGCTGGCGGCGGCGACCGGCTCGCGATCGAGCACAGCGAACACCTGATCGAGCGGTCTCCCGAGCTGGCTCTCGAGCGTGGCCCGCACTTTGGGAAAGGCGAAGGGCGGGAGCTTGTCTTGCAGGAGCCGCAACTCTGCGATCATCTCCGGCTCGAACAGGTCGGGCCGCGAGCTCATGACTTGCCCTAGTTTCACGAAGCACGCGCCGAGCCAGCTCATCGCGCTGCGCAAGAGCGCGCCCTGCAGCCGAGCCACTTGGGCGCGTCGCGCGTGTCGGTCCGATTCCAGCAGCGTGCCCAGCCGGCGCAAGCCATAGAAGGCGAGGTACCCGAGGAGCACGGCCCAGACCCAGAGACCGCGCGCCGCGTTTCGCAAAGTACGCCCGAGAGGCATCCGGGGGACCCTACGCTCGTGGGCAGGTGGAATCAATTCGTCGGGCCCCGAAGTTTTTCGTCGCAGCGCCTCGAGAATCCAGTGTCGTGCCATACTGTTTGGGCAACACGGGGGGCGCGGGATGGCCGTCAACGTCGAGGAGCTGAAGCGGTACTACCGACAAATGTGGCTGATCCGCCGCTTCGAGGAGGAGTCCGCGCGAGCTTACGCACAAGGTAAGATCGGCGGCTTTCTCCACCTCTATATCGGACAAGAGGCGATCGCGGTGGGCGGGGCGGCGGCACGCCGGCCGGACGATGTGGTCATCACCACTTACCGTGATCACGGTCACGCGCTCGCTCTCGGCATGAGCGCGCGCGCTGCGATGGCCGAGCTGTTCGGCAAAGACACGGGCTGTTCGCGTGGTTTCGGCGGCTCGATGCACATGTTCGACGTGGAGCATCGCTTTCTCGGGGGCCACGGCATCGTCGGCGGCCACCTTGCGCTCGCCGCGGG
>CAZYWR010001507.1:0-6739 GCA_964651185.1 uncultured Polyangiales bacterium | reverse complement strand
GGCCCGGCCTGGGCGTGCGCTTCGTGTGCGTGCCGGAGGGCGAAGACTCGTTGTCTGCCTTCCTGTTTGGCACCATGCGCGACGAGCCAGAGTCGAGCGAGCCGGCGCGCGACGCGACCTGATTGCCCGCGGGCAGTTGCGGCCGTCGCTGTCGGCGAGAGTACGCTCCCGCGGGTCCGTGCTTCTCCTAGCTCGACGCACGTGGTAGGTGTTCTTGCGATGCAATTCGCGGTCGAACACGTCTTTGATGCAGCGGTCGAAGCGGTCGAGGCGGCCATGCTCCACCCCGAGTACAGTACCTTCCTGCTCGCGCACAGCGACCTGTTGACGAGCGCGGCCGTCAAGTCGTTCGAGGACGACGGCATGCACGTGCGCTGGAGCCGCCAGCTCGCGCCCCGCCCGGCGATCGAGCGCATCGGCTCGAAGAAGGTCGAGCCCGAGTGGTTCGAGTACGTCGAGCAGAGCGTGTGGGATCGGAGCGTGCGCAAGCTCTCCTTCGAGAACATCCCGATCAACGAGCAGATCGCCAGCCGCTTGATCAATCGCGGCGAGGTCACGCTCGAGGCGCTCGCGCCCGGCAAGACGCGGCGGCGCACGCACGGCGAGATTCGTTTGCACAGCATCCCGCTCCTGGCCCGGCCCTTCGTGCCCATGATCGAGCAGCTCCTCGCGCGCGAGGCGACGCGTCTGCTCGAGGCGGAAGGTGAAGTCATGCGCCAGTGGCTCGCGCGTTCGCCGCTGCAGCCGACGATTCAGGCCTAGAGCACGCGCGGGCGAATGTGCGCTTACTTACGAGCGCGCCGCAGGTCGGCTACGATAGAGCCGTGGACTCCCGCTCGGCCTTTCGCGAAGCGCTGCTGTTGGTGATGGAGCAGAAGCAGCACTGGGCTGCGCCCGGCTTCGCGGCCGGGCTCGTGCCGAAGGCGCTGCTGCACATTCACCTCGAGCAGGAATACGCGGTCTACGTGCGCGACTTCCCGGTGCTGGTCGCGCGCGCCTACGTGCAATGTCCCTACCCTGAAGTCCGGCGCGAGCTGATCGAGAACGTGTATGAAGAAGAGACGGGCGGCATCTCGGCCGGACGGCCGCATCCCGAGCTCTTTCTCGAGTATCCGCGCGGCTTGGGCATGGACCTCGCCCGTTTCGAGCACGTCACCCTGTTGCCCGCGGCGCGTCGTTATCGCGACTTCCTCGACGCGGCGACCACGACCCGCGGCTGGAGCGTGGCGGCGGCTGTTACGACGCTGTTTCTCGAAGGCACGCCCTATGAACGTGGCGAGCTCGATGAGCGCGCGCCGAAGCGGCCGCAACCGCCGCTCGAGGAGCATCCGCTGGTGAAGCACTATGGGCTGCCGCTCGAGCGGCTCGCGCTCACCAAGGCCCATCGCGCCGTCGAAGGCGAGCATCGGAAGGCGGCCTGGCACGTGCTGCTCGACTACGTGCCGGAGGCGGATCACGCGGCCGTGCTCTCCGGGATGGAGGAGGCGCTGCGCTTTTGGAGCGCCTATCGCGACGAGGTGGCAGCCGCGTGCGGCCTCGTGCGCGGAGCGGACGGCGCGCCACGCCCCGCGTCCGCATGAACCGCCCCGGTCGCTCTATCGAAACGAGGCGCTAAAGTCTCTGCACGATGATCCGGCTCTGCTTCGTCTGTCTCGGCAACATCTGCCGCTCGCCCACGGCCGAAGGTATCATGGTGCACTTGGTCGAGCGCGCCGGGCTCCGCGCACGCTTCGCGATCGAGAGCGCGGGCGTCGCTGGCTACCACGTGGGCGAGCGCCCCGATCGGCGCTCGCTCGCCACGGCGCGCGCGCGGGGCGTCGAGCTGCCGAGCCGCGCGCGCCAATGGCGCCGCGACGACTTCGCGCGCTTCGATCTGGTGCTCGCCATGGACGCCGACAACCGCGCGGCGCTGGTGGAGCTCGCGCCGGATACTGCGGCGCGCGAAAAAGTGCGCCTGCTGCGCAGCTTTGATCCCGCGGCCGAGCTGGGCGCCCCCGTTCCCGATCCTTACTACGGCGGGCCAGACGGGTTCGAGCACGTGTTCGATGTGTGCGAGGCGGCCTGCCGAGGTCTGTTCGAACACTTGCGAAGCGCGCACGCGCTATGAGCGAGGCGCCCCCGGCGAGTGCGCTCAGGCAGGCGCTCGAGCGCGCGTTGGGGAGCGCCGTACGTGCGCTCAGCGCCGTGGGCGGCGGCGACATCAACGATGCGTACGCGGCAACCCTGCACGACGGCAGGAAGGTATTCGTGAAGACGCGCGCGCACGCGCACGCCGAGATGTACGTGCGCGAAGCGGAGGGGCTCGCGTGGCTGCGGGCCGCGGGGGCGCTGCGCGTGCCGGAGGTGCTCGCGGCGAACGAAACGCTGCTCGCGCTCGAGTGGATCGAGCCGGGCACGCGGCGCGCCGGCTTTGACGAAGCGCTCGGACGTGGGCTGGCGGCGCTGCATGGCACGGGCGCGCCGCGCTTCGGCCTCGAGCACGACAACTTCATCGGCAGCCTGCCGCAAGCCAACGCGCCGCTCGCGCGCTGGAGCGAGTTCTATCGGGTGCGCCGGCTCGAGCCGCTGGTGGCGCGCGCGCACGCGCGGAAGCTGCTCGACGCGCGGATCACGGATGCTTTCGAGCGCCTCTACGCGCGGCTCGACGCGCTGGTCGGTCCCGACGAACCTCCGGCGCGTCTGCACGGCGATCTGTGGAGCGGCAACGTGCACACCGATCAAGGTGGCGCTCCGGTGTTGATCGATCCGGCCGTGTACGGCGGTCATCGCGAAGTCGACCTGGCGATGCTCGCGCTGTTCGGTGCGCCTTCGCAGCGCATGTTCGCCGCGTACGACGAGGTCTATCCGCGCGCGGCTCACTGCGCGGAGCGGGTGGCGCTGTACCAGCTGTACCCGCTGCTCGTGCACGTGAACCTGTTCGGCGCCGCCTACGTCGCGCAGCTCTCGCGCGCGCTCGGGCGCTACATCGGTTGATCGGCGCAGCAAGGAGCTCGTCTAGAGCTTTCCGAAGTCGATGGCCGGCGGCGGAAAGCTCGGGCGCGCGAAGTAGAAGCCCTGGCCGTAATGGGCACCCGTGTCGATGACGGCCTGCGCCTCGCTCTCGTTCTCGATCCCTTCGGCCACCACCTTGGTGCCGAGGTCCTCGCACAGGCGCACGATCGAACGCACCAGACGCTGCTGGCGCGATCCTTTCTGCAGATTCACGATCAAGCCGCGGTCGAGCTTGACCACCTGCGGCGAGAGATCGGCGATGTACTTGAGGTTCGAGTAGCCCGCGCCCAGGTCGTCCACGGCGAGCAACACGCCGCGGCTGCGCACCTCTGCCAACACGCTGTGGCACAGAGAGAAATGGCTGAGCGGCACGGACTCCGTGATCTCCAGGTAGACCGGGTGCTCGTGGTGGAAGATCGGATCGTCCGGTTGAACGAGCCAGCCCTCATCGAACTCGTTTGGGTGAATGTTCACGAACAACGGCGAAGGCGGCGCGCGCTCCACCGTCAACTCGCGCACCGCACGGCCGAGCGCGCCGCAGTAGCGCGTACGAATGGCCTCCGTGAACAGCGCCGGCGGCCCCTGGAAATGAGGCGACGTGCTGCGCACGAGCGCTTCGTAGGCGAACACGGTGCGCTTACGGAAGTCGACGATCGGCTGATACACGACGCGCAACTCGCCGACCGCCAAGACCGCCGGGATGTGCTCCGGGTCGTCGGCATCGTGGCGCGCTCGGCGCGGCGCTTCGCTCGACCTGAGCCACTCGACGAAATTGCGCACTGTTTTCAGAGTTTATCGCAGGCAGTAGCCGGACGGGAACGTTCTGCTATCTGCGAGCTTCGCGAAGCGACGAGGAGCTCGAGGTGAAGCGCTCACTCACCGGCATCAAACCGACCGGCAGCATCCATGTCGGCAACTACCTAGGCGCCATGCGCCCGGCGCTCACGTTGGCCGAAACCTTCGAAAGCTCGCTGTATTTCATCGCTGACTACCACGCGCTTACGACGGTCCACGATCCCGGACAGCTGCACACGACGATCTACGATGTCGCCGCCGCCTGGCTCGCTGCGGGCCTGGATCCGGAGCGCACGCTGCTCTATCGCCAATCGGCCATCCCAGAGGTGTTCGAGCTGACCTGGGTGCTCTCGTGTCTGCTCGCGACCGGACAGCTCGAACGCGGCCACGCCTACAAAGATGCGCTCGCGCGCGGCGAATCGCCGAACGCCGGGATCTTCAACTACCCCGTGCTGATGGCCGCCGACATCGTCCTCTACGACACGAACGTGGTGCCGGTCGGCCACGATCAGAAGCAGCACATCGAAGTCGCGCGCGACGTGGCCGCGCGCATGAACCACGTGTTCGGCGCCGACACCTTGGTGGTGCCCGAGCCGCTGATTCAAGAGGAGCTGATGGTCCCCGGGCTCGACGGGCAGAAGATGTCGAAGAGCCACGGCAACGTGATCCCGCTGTTCGCCTCGCAGAAGGAGCTCAAGAAGGTCGTGATGTCGATCGTGACGAGCGGCGAGCCGCTCGAAGCGCCCAAAGAGCCCGAGGGCACGACGGTGTTCACGCTCTATCGGCAGATCGCGGGCCCGGAGCAGGCGGACGAGCTCGCCCGCAAGCTGCGCGCGGGCGGCTACGGCTGGGGTCACGCCAAGCAAGACCTGGTCGCGGCGCTCGACGAGACGCTCGGCCCGCTGCGCGAGCGCTATCGAGCGCTGCGCGCGGACGAGGCTGCGCTCGATCGCGTGCTCGGCGCCGGGGCAGAACGGGCGCGCACGATCGCGCGCGCCACGATGGAGCGCGTGCGCGACGCGATCGGCATCGCGCGCAAGCGGCGTTGACGCGCGCGTGACACGGCTCCACACCGCAGCGCGGCGGCGCGTAACCCAAGTAAGGAGAGGACATGTCAGAAGGCCAACGCCCCTTTCGCGTGCTCGGGCTCCAACAGATCGCCGTGGGCGGCCTCGATAAGACGCGGCTCAAGCGCCTGTGGGTCGATACGCTCGGGCTCACGCTCGAGGGCAACTACCGCTCCGAGCGCGAGAACGTCGACGAGGACATCGCGGTGGCCGGACGCGGGCCGTTCCGCGTGGAGGTCGACCTCATGCAGCCGGTCGATCCTGAAAAGAAGCCGAAAGTAAACGATCCGGCGCTCAACCACATCGGCCTTTGGGTCGATGATCTCGCGGCCTGCGTGGAGTGGCTCGAGGGACAGGGTGTGCGCTTTACGCCGGGCGGCATCCGCAAAGGTGCAGCCGGATACGATGTCACGTTCATCCATCCCAAAGGCGACGAGAAGGCGCCGATCGGCGGCGAAGGCGTGCTGATCGAGCTCGTGCAGGCGCCCGCGGAGGTCATCCGCGCGTTCGACAGCTTGGGCGGCTGAACGCGAGCTCCTTCCCCGGCGATCTGACGGCACGTTCGCGCGCGCTCGCTTGCTGCCGGGTTGAGGCAGCCCGCGCTGGACGGGGGCGTCTCGGTGCCGGGAAGCGTGTTTGTCCGGTGCATGAAGCGCGTCGAACGCACGCGTTTCTTTCATCGAGCAAAGGAAGGCGGTGCCGGACGGCAAAGCGCCCGTGTGAGGTGGGGAGGGGCGCTCCGGCGCGCTTAGAGCGCCCGCGTGGCGCCATCGATCGCAATACAATCCGACCCGGCGATACTCGCAGGGCAGTCTAAGCGGTGGAGCCGCGAAGGCGGCGGAACATCGCGGACCAGCGCGTGCGCCACCCGATGCAATACGAACTCGCCTCGAAGTAATTACGCGACGCGCGCCGGTGCGCCCCTCCCCACCTCTCACGGGCCGCCTCGATCTCGCAGCGCTCACTTCTTCGCGGTAGGGACGTTGAGCGTCGGCGGCGTAGGTGCAATCGAGAGTTTGTCGTCTTGCAAGAGCATCAGCTCTTGCGCCATTTGAAACTCGAAGAAGCTGACCATGTGCGAGTCGAGCACGCGCTGGAAGAACACCCGCGCGGGCGCGATCTCGCCCTTGGCCAGGAGCCGAGCGCCCTCATAAAAGTCCGCCTCGACCCGCTCGCCTCGCGTCTTCGCGAAGCTCGCGAGCTGGTCGTGATCGATGGTCCCGGCCCCGAATTGGGCGAGCCGTCCCCACCAGGTGTCGGAGCGCGCCAAGCGCGTCAGCAGACGCGTGACCTCCGCCGGTACCGGTGATCGCGTGCGCCCCGCGATGGCCTGCACCCAGAGCGCAAAATAGGTTCGCCACTCCGGGTCGAGCGTGAGTTGGCGTTGCGCGCGCTGCAGGATCGATTGGGCCAGCTCGAGCGAAGGCGCGCCCACCACCATGAACGACAAGATCTGCGCGTAGGTCTCGCGATCGTAAGGCACGGCCTGCATGGCCAGCTCGAAGGCATCGAGTGCCTCGGCCTGGCGGTCGAGCCGCACCAGCAGTACCCCGCGCCGGATCTCGGCGAACGCGCGCTCCATCTCTTCGGCGCCCGAGCGCAGCACGCCCTCCCAGAGCGCGAGCGCCTCCGTGTAGGCCTGCGCGGCCTCCTTGGCGCGCCCCGACGCGCGGTACACGTCGCCAAGCTGCTCGAAGATCTGCCCGCGCAGGCGCACCTCCTCGGCGTCGCGCAGGTTGGTGATCTCGAGCGCGCGGGTGAGATAGCGCAGCGCCTGCTCGCTCTGGCCGGTACGCGCCTCGAGCTGCCCCATCTGCACGAGCGCACGCGTGGTCTCGCGCTTGTCGAGGCTGGCCTGCAGGTGCGCGCGCGCCTCGTCGACGTTG
>CAZYWR010001506.1:0-4003 GCA_964651185.1 uncultured Polyangiales bacterium | reverse complement strand
GCGCCCGACCGGTCTCGCTTCGCGACATTCGCAGGTGTCGTTCGTCGTCATCGATTGCGAGCGCGGCCCCGTGCGGCTCGGCCGCGCGGCCGCGCTCGCCCGCACGCTCGGCGCCCGCGCGCTGCACGTCGACGCGCTGCCGCGGCTCCGCGGCGGCGCAAGAACACCTTGACCGGGAACGCCGCTCCGATCACCTTGGGCGTCCGCTCGTCAGCCGCGCAGCGGCGAGCAAACCCCCAGGAAAACGCATGAAAAAGCTCGCAGACCGGACCGCAGTCGTCACAGGCGCTGGCAGCGGCATCGGCCGCGCGACCAGCGTCGCGCTCGCCCACAGGGGCTGCCGGCTCGCGCTCGCCGACATCGACGCCGCCGGCTTGGCGGAGACGCAACGGCTGATCCAAGAGATCGGGCGCCCCGTCACCGTGCACGTGGTCGACGTCAGCCAGCGCGCGCGCATGGAGCAGTTCGCGGGCGAAGTGGCGGCGGCGCACGGCGGCGCGAACATCCTGATCAACAACGCCGGCGTCGCGGTGGCCGCGAGCTTCCAGGAGCACAGCCTCGAAGATTTCGAGTGGCTGATGGGCATCAACTTCTGGGGCGTGATCTACGGCTGCAAGTTCTTCCTGCCGCAGCTGCTGGCGGGACCCGAAGGGCACGTGGTCAACATCTCGAGCGTGTTCGGCTTGATCGGCGTGCCCCAGCAGACCTCGTATTGCGCCAGCAAGTTCGCCGTGCGCGGCTTCACCGAAGCGCTGCGCGTGGAGCTCGCGAGCAGCGTGGTGGGCGTCACCAGCGTGCACCCGGGCGGCGTCGCCACGCAGATCGCCGCGAACATGCGCGTGAACGGCAGCCCCGAAGCGCAGAAAGCCAAGCAGCGCATCGCCCGCAGCTTCAAGAAGATGCTCCCGCCAGCGGTCGTCGCGGCCGCAGTGGTGCGCGGCATCGAGCGCAACAAGCCGCGCGTGCTGATCGCGCGCGAGACCTACGTCGCCGACTTCGCGAAGCGCCTGATGCCCGCGGTGAGCACCGATTTGATGGCGTGGGGCTACGAGAGATACCGCGCGCGCCACCTCTCCGGCTGACCTTGCACGCGCGCACGTAAGGTTTCCGCGCGAGCGCCAGACGGTTGCAGTCTCCGCCGAGAAGCCGTCACGCGCGTGCGTTCCGCTTGCTGCGCGCTCGCTCGCACTTTTTTCGCGCACCCAAGCGCACCTAGTTCGAGCGCCGCTGTACCCACGCGAGCCATGCATCGGCCGATGTGCTACGAAATGCATCCGGTGACGCGCGCGCTTCGTGCGCTCCACACCGTCGGGCACAAGGGCGGGCCCGCGCGCGACGCGCGCCTTGCATCTAGAGCTCGGAGTTTCGACGTGGCCGTTCGCTTGCTTACGCACCGTTGTGGGGAGGAGGGCACATGGTCGACACGAAAGAAATCAAGGAATCGCTGCAAAGAGAGCTCGACGCGCTGGCCAAGGCGCGCGATGAGCTGAAGCTCCAGCTGAAGCTGGCGAAAAACGAGGCGCGCGACGAGTGGTCGCGGCTCGAGACGACGTTCGAGCGCCTCCAGAACGAGGTCAAACGGATCGGCGTCGACGCCAAGGAGCCGCTCAAAGACATCGGCGCCGCGGCGCGCAACCTGCTCGACGAGCTGAAGAACGGCTATTCGCGCGTGAAGAGCGGCGTGAAGAGCGAAGTCAAAGAGGTGAAAGCAGACGTCAAGCACGCCGCGGACTGACGCGCGCAGAGGGGTCGGCTCGCTCGCGGGCGTCGTCGCCGCCCTCGCGCGCCTCGCTTTCGCGGCGTATGCGCAGGCGGTTGTCGACGTCGAGCACGCCGAGCGTCGCATCCGCCAGCTCCTCCACGTAATACTTGTCGCGTCGATCGCTGACGAAGCCCTCGAGCGTCACCACGCCGCGCGTGACGTCGACCGAAATCTCGCTCGGATCGATGTGCCCGAGACACAGTTGATCGCACAAATCTTCGCGGATGCGCTGATCGGAACGCGCGTAGCCCTGAGGCGCGCGACCGTAGAACGGACCGCGCGCCGCGTGGCCTGAGAAACGCGCCGCGCGCGCCGCGTGGCTGAGGCCGTGCGCGGACGTGTCGTAGCCGAAACCGCCGGTCATCTCGTAGAACTCCTCGCGTCCCCAACCGGAGCCGCCCGCTTCGGGAGGCTCGCCGCGGTAGCCGCGCTGCCCCGCGTGCTCGAATCCGCCGCCGTAACCGTAGCTACCGCCGGAGCCGTAATAGCCGCGGCCCGGAGGCTCGGACGGGCCGCGCCCGCCCGGTTCTCCGCGAGGATAGTGACCACGTCCGTAACCTGCGCCTTCATAGCCTCGTCCCTCGAGGGCGGGGCTGGGTGCGTCTTTCGTGTTCGCTCGGCGCTCTCCGCCTGCGCCATCCGATCGATCCCTGCCCATGACGAACCTCCTGCGAGGATCTACGAGAGCAAGCACTAGGCCAGGCATGGGCGGCCCGCGCGAGTACTGCGACCGCTCGACACCGGCGCCCTGGTCTGTCAGGTTGGCGCGCTTCATGTCTGAGCCGCATCCCTTTTCAAGCCTGCCCGTTCCGTTCGCGACGGCGCTTCACCGTCGCGGCTTTCGCGCGCTCACGCCCGTGCAGGAGGCCGTGCTCGCGCCCGCGCTGCGGGGCAAGGATCTGCGCATCTCCTCGCGCACGGGCTCCGGCAAGACGATCGCCGTCGGCTTGGCCGTCGGTCCGCTCTTGGTTGGCGCGCGCGCCCGCGCATCCGCTTCGCCGGCGTGCGCGCGACCGCGCGTGCTGCTGATCGCCCCGACCCGCGAGCTCGCGGCCCAGCTCGGGCGCGAGCTCAGCTGGTTGTACGCCGAGCTACCGCTCGCCGTGTGCGTCGTGACCGGCGGCACCAGCGTCGCGAGCGAGCGCAGACAGCTCGCGCGCGGCCCGCTGGTCGTGGTCGGCACGCCGGGCCGGCTCTGCGACCACCTCACGAACGGCGCGCTCGCGCTCGACGAGACCGAAGCGGTGGTGTTGGACGAAGCCGACCAGATGCTGGAGCTCGGTTTTCGCGAGCCGCTCGAGTGCTTGCTCGGCAGTCTGCCGGCGGGCGCGCAGCGCCACCTGGTGAGCGCGACCTTTCCGCGGCCGGTGCTGACTCTCGCCGGCCGCTATCAGACGCGACCGATCATGGTCACGGGCAGCGCGCCCGATGCCGCGAACGAGGACATCGCCCATCGCGCCTACCTGATGCATCCGCGCGAGCGCTACGAGACGCTGGTGAACGTGCTCTTGCTGGCCCCGGACGAGCGCACGCTGGTGTTCGTACGAACGCGCGCCGACGCCGCCGAGGTCGCCGCCCGGCTCGCGCAAGATGGCTTTCGCGCCGGCGCGCTCAGCGGCGAGCTGGCGCAGGCCGAGCGCACGCGCGCGCTCGAAGCCTTCCGCGGCGGTGCGCTCGCGATCATGGTGTGCACCGACGTGGCCTCGCGCGGCATCGACGTGCCCGAGGTCGCGCGCGTGATCCACGCCGAACTGCCGAGCGATCCCCAGGTCCTCACGCACCGGAGCGGCCGCACGGGACGCGCCGGGCGCAAGGGCACCAGCATCCTGTTGGTGGCCAGCCACGAGCGCCACGTGGCCGAACAGCTCTTGATGCGCGCGGGCATCCGCGCAGAGCTCGCGCACGCCCCCGGTCCGCGCGAAATCGAACGCGCGCGCGACCTGGTCCTGCTCGAGCAGCTCACGCGCACGCCCGCAGACGCAGCGGAGGCCGACGCCGGTGCAGCCCCCGACGCGCAGCGCGAAGCGCGCGCGCCCGTGCGCGTTCCCAAGTTGGCCGCGCGTCTGGTCGACGTGCTCGGCGCCGAAACCGCCGTGGAGCGGCTTTTGGCGCGCCTCGCCGCGCTCGAACCCGGCTCGCCGCATCCGCTCACCCCCGTGCCGCTACGACCGCCGCGACCGGCTGCGCGTCCGGCGCGCAAGCTTCGCCCTCACGCGCGCGCGCCCCAGCGCGCGCGCCGCG
>CAZYWR010001505.1:0-4798 GCA_964651185.1 uncultured Polyangiales bacterium | reverse complement strand
CGATGATCGCGACCGACTGCGCGAGCCGCACGAGCTCGCCGCCGCCGTCGCGCCACTCGAGCACGGGCACCTGGTGCATGGCATTGACGGCATCGTACCCGGCTTCATCTTGGGCGCTGACGTCGCGCGCGATGTTGATCGCCGTGTACTCGTAGGCGATGCCCTTGAGCGCGAGCGCGATGCGCACCCGATAGCTCGCGCTGCTCCGGTAGTAAGAGTAGAGTCTCATGGAGAGACGACCTCCTGCTCGATG
This sequence comes from uncultured Polyangiales bacterium, assembly GCA_964651185.1. Lineage (GTDB taxonomy): Bacteria > Myxococcota_A > Polyangia > Polyangiales > DASUME01 > DASUME01. The sequence goes on along the minus strand of CAZYWR010001505.1, from coordinate 4,545 downwards.
GCGCCGAAGATGCTGGAGCCGTCTTCCGCGAACATCTCGATGCGCACGCGATCGCCGGGTTTCAGGAACGGCGTGCGGGGGGCGCCGTGCGCGATGGTCTCGAGCGCGCGCAGCTCCGCGAGGCAGGTCACCCCGCGCGCCTCGTCTTCGTTCGAGACGGTACCGCTGCCGAGCACGGTCCCCGCCGTCAACGCGCGCGTCTTCGTGATGTGCGCGATCAAATCGTAGAACGAAAAGTGCATCTCGCCGGCATCCGGATCCCCCATGCGCTCACCGTTGAGCCAGCAGTGCAGCGGGCGATGGACGCGCCCATCCCGCCACGCCGGGCCGAGCTCATCAGGAGTGACCGCAAACGGCGAAAAGGCCGTGGCCGGCTTGGAGCAGAAGAAGCCGAAGCCTTTGGCTAGCTCCGCGGGCACCCAATTGCGATACGTGACGTCGTTGGCGAGCATGAACAGACGAACGTAGCGACCGGCAGCGGCCTTCGCGGTCGCGGCCGGCGTATCGGCCAGCACCGCGCAGATCTCGCCTTCGAAGTCGAGCCCCCACGCGAGATCCGGCAAGACCAGCGGCGCGCGCGGCGCAAGCAGCACGCCCGAGCCGCCTTGGTACACGAGCGGATCCGTGTTGAGGGTCGCAGGGGGCGCGGCGCCGCGCGCCTTGCGCACGCGCACCACGTGGCTCAGGAAGGCCGACCCGTCGATCCACTCGTACGCGCGTGGCAGAGGCGCGGCGAGCCGCGCTGTCGCGAGCGCAACGCCGCACGTGGGATCTGCAGACAACCTCAGCGAAAGCTCCGCGAGCGCCGGCGCGACGCGCTCCCAGTCATCGAGAGCCGCTTGCAGCGTGGGCGCGACGTGCGCCGCGTCGAGGTAGCGCTGACCGTGCGGATCGACCGCGATCAGGCGACCGTCACGCGTGCCATCAGAGAGCGTTGCGAGCTTCACGGCGACCTCCTCGAAAAGCAAACGGCGAGCTCAAAGGCGATTGTGAGCGGGCTCCTCCTGTTTGATCAACGAACGAATGTGCGCGAGCCCAGTCGCGATCGGCTCCTGGGCCAGATACTTGATCTCCAAGAGCTCCAGATCGCGCGTGAGGTGCTCGCTCAGCGCGCCTTGCTGGCCCACCTTGACCAGGCTTTCGAGCAGGTTCCAACGCAAGAGCCAATCGTCCGGGTACTCGCGATCGAGGTCGTGCGTGATGCGCTCGAAGGTCGCGACGAGCTCGGCACCGAGCAGACTCTTCCAGCCCTCGACCGCCCGCTCGTAAAGCCGCAAAAGCCCGCGTTCGCGCGGGCTCCACCAGCGGGGCCGCGGCACCTTGAGCGGCGCGGGCTCCGAGCTGTCGAAGTAAGCCGCGGGCGCGCCGGCAGACACGCTGGCGAGCGTCCCCAACGCGAGCGGATAGAGCCCGCGCGAGCGGAAGACTTGACCGTTCGCGAGCACCAGCTCGAAGCGCTCGAGCGCCGCCCATTCTACGCGTCCATCCGCCTCATGGGCTTCGCGCAGGACGCCAGAAAGCGCCGCGCCCGACGCGAACTCGAGTCGCAACACGCCGTCGCGCGCGCGCTGCGCGAGGTCGGCGCGCGACAGCCTTCCCAAGCTGCGCCCATCGCGGAGCGGCCCTTGGGGAAGGACATAGTCGTTCGGACAGCGCACCGTGTCCACCAGCGAGCCGCGCTGCACGAGTCGAGGCGTCCCGGACACTTGGACCCAAGCAGGCCGCGCCGACGACGCGTCCCATGCGCTCACGACGCCGACCAGCTCCACGCCCGTATCCAAGCTCAACGTGGCGAGCTCCTGACTTGTCTGCGCGGTCGCCAGCGCGTCGACCGGAGCGCGCTGAAACGCCAGGCTCGCGCTGACCTCCTCGAGCACGCGCAAGAGGTGCTCGAAATCGCGGGCGACGAACAGCTGCGGCTGCGCGCGCGTGATGTCGTAGTCGACCTCGAGGCATTCGATCGAGAGCGGGAGCTTCTTGACTCTCGCGTCCAGACACGACTGGCTCTCGAGCAGCGAAGAGAGCAGACCTGCGCCGTACAACTTGAAGTCGTCGACCGTTCCGATCAGACCATACTCGGCCGTCCACCAATAGAGCCGCGCGAGCCGCGCAGACTCGCTGAGCGAGGTCGCACGCGCGAGCGCGTTCTGCATGGCGTGGCTGGCCGCCTGAAGCTGCGCGGGCGTGCTCGCGGGGTTCTCCTTCAGCTCCGAGAGAGCGTAGATCGCCTGGTACACGTCGCGATCGCTGGGCGTGCTGAACGCCTTTTCGGCGGTCGCGCCGAAGCGCTGGATAAACTCGGCGTAGCTCGGCTCGCTCAAGATCGGCGCGTGGCCAGCGGCCTCGTGGATAATGTCGGGCGCGGGCGTATACGCGAGGTGCTCGCAAGTGCGAATCTCGGCCGCGATCGGCAACAGGCGATTGGCCTGGAAGCCCTGAAACGCGCGCGGCGGAATGAATCCGTCCACGCAGACGGCGCCCCAGCCGAAGCGCGCCAGCTTTTCGTTCATCTCCTCGATGCGCGGGATGTCGTCGACGCGGATGCCGTTCGCCGCGAGTCCGCTGCGATACGCGGGGTGCGCCGTGTGCTGGAGGCGCGCGTAGGTCTGGAGCAGCACGAAGCGCCAGACCGCCTGGTCCATCTCCGTGTACTGCGCATAGTCCTGCTCGACGACGTACCTTCTCAGGTGCGCGGGAACGGTATCTAGCTGACGCTGAAACCGCACCTCACCATGATAGGAGGATCGCGCGCATCCGGGCCAGCGCTTCGGCCGCGCTTCGGTGGCAGCGCCTACAAAGTGGTCGAGACCACCGCGATCCCGAGCGCGCTTCGTGAGCCTGCACAAGCGGCGGCGCCGGGAGAGGGCTCACCCGCCGGCCCTCCTTCGAGCGCGGATCGCTCCGAGAACGCACGGCTCGACGCCTCTGGACCGCTCGCGCCGGGCGGCCCGCTCGCCTCCACAGCGCGCCGTGTCACGAGCTGGGCGAAAACCGCCAAGTAACGCACAATGCACGCGAATGCGCCTCGCCAAGCTCCTCGGACCCGACCTCGCCCAGACGCTCGCCCAAGATCCCGACGAGCTCCGGGAAGCGCTCGACGAGTTTCGTAGCGAGGACATCGCCGAGCTGCTCGAGGACCTCCCGCAAGACGAGGCGATCGCCCTGTTCAAGGCGGTGCCCGCGGACCTGGCGGCGGCTGTGCTCGCGCACATGCCGGAGGACGAGCGCGCGCGCATCCTGGAGCGGCTCGGCGCCGAAAACGCGGCCGAAGTGATCGCGGAGATGGCGCCCGACGACCGCGCCGACGCCATCCAAGACCTACCCTCGCCGATCGCGGAGATGATCCTCTCGCACATCGCCGAGACCGAGCCCGAGATCGCGCAGGACGTACGCGAGCTCGCGAGCTACCCGCCCGATTCGGCGGGCGGCTTGATGACCACGGAATACGTGGCGCTCGCGCCCAACACCAAGGTTTGGCAGGCGATCGAGGCCGTGCGCCAGTACGGGCGCCAGGACAAGGCCGAGACCATCTATTACGCGTACGTCGTCGCCTTCGGCGGCAAGCTCGTCGGCGTGGTGTCCCTGCGCGAGCTCATCCTGAACGACCCCGGCGTGGCGGTCGAAGACATCATGACTGAGAACGTGATCTACGTGCACCCCGAGGTCCATCAGGAAGAGGTCGCGCGCATGATCCAGAAGTATTCCTTCTCGGCGCTGCCGATCGTCGACGAGCACGGCCGCATGCTCGGCCTGGTCACGGTCGACGACGTGATGGACGTGGTGGTCGAAGAAGCCACGGAAGACGCGCAGATGATGGGCGCCGTGCAGCCGATCGAGGACGCCTACTTCGCCACCGACTTCTGGACGTTCATCAAAAAGCGCGCGCCGTGGCTGATCGTCCTCTTCGCAGGGGAGCTCTTGACCGCGAGCGTGATGCATAGCTACGAGCACGAGCTCGGCGTGCTGGTCGACCTCGTGATCTTCATCCCGCTCATCATCTCGTCCGGCGGCAACTCCGGCTCGCAGTCGTCGTCGCTCATCATCCGCGCGCTCGCGGTCGGCGAGGTGCGACCGGCCGACTGGGGGCGCGTGCTGCTGCGCGAGGCCGGGATCGGCGTGGTGCTCGGGCTCACGCTAGGGGTCGTGGGATTTTTGCGCGCGTACCTGCTGCAGGCGCATCAGACGATGCGCATCGCCGTCTCCGTCGCCGCGAGCGTGATCGCAGTGGTCACCATGGGCACCTTGGTCGGTTCGCTCTTGCCGCTCGGCATCAAGCGCGTGGGCCTCGACCCCGCGGTGTCCTCGACGCCGTTCATCGCCTCGCTGGTGGACGTGCTCGGCTTGCTCGTGTACTTCAGCGTCGCGCGCCTGATCTTCGCGCAGCTCCTGTGAGGTCTGAGTGAGTCGGCTTCCGTCGCGCAGCTTGGGAAACACCGGCGTACAGCTCAGCGCGCTGGCGCTCGGCACCTGGGGCCTGTGCGCCGAGTCGTACGGCCGCATCTTTCCCGAGCAGCAACGCGCCACGCTCGGGCGTGCGCTCGAGCT
>CAZYWR010001504.1:0-3224 GCA_964651185.1 uncultured Polyangiales bacterium | reverse complement strand
CGCCGTACTGATCGAGGATCTGCCGATAGCGCTCGATGGCTTCGCGCGGCGCCCTGAGCTCGCGCTCGGTGAGCGCGGCGACGTGATAGGCGAGCTGGCGCCGCACCTCGGGGTCGGTCTCGACCTCCTCGCGCTTGCGGTAGATATCGAGCACGTCTGCGTAGCGGCCGGTTTGGCGATAGAGCGGTTCGAGCGCCTGCGCCGCCCGCATGTTGTCGGGCTCGGCGTCGTAAACCTCAGCCAGCTGTTTGATCGCGTCGTCGATGCGCCCGATGCGCGCGAGCACGGTCCCCGCCGACAGCTTCAGGTCGGTCACCTCGCTCGGCTCTACGGCCTCCGCGATCGCGTGTTCGTAGGCCGCGATCAGCTGCTCCCAGCCGCCCTCCACCTGGCCGGCCAAGCGCGCGACATCCTCCCGCGTGAGCTCGCGGGTCGGCGCCAGCGTGAACGCCTCGAGGAAGCGCTCGAAGGCGGCGTGCGTGTCCTTGATCTTCTCCTCGTAGAGGATCCCGGTCTCGCGCAGGAGCACGAGCCGCTCTTCGAGGTCGGTCACGTGCTTGAGCCGCACCTCGTACACGCTGGCGAGCTTGCGCGGGTCGCGGCCCTGCTCGTAGATCGGGCTGAGCGCGACGGCCGCGTCGAGGTTTTCCGGATCGAGCTCGAGGATCTTCTCATACGAGCGCGCCGCGCGGTCGGGCTTGTCCTTCTTCTCCGCCCAGAGCCGCGCCACGCGCGCGAGCAGCGAGATGCGCTCGGGCACCGCGACGTTCGGGTCGTCTCCTTCGCGCTCGAAGACGCGGATGAGCTCGTCCCACTTGTCGGTGGCGGCGTAGAACTGCTCGAGCGCGTCCCAGTCGCGCAAGGCCGCGTAGCGTCGCGGGAGCTGCTCCGGGGCGCGGCGTTCGTCGGGCCGGAGCTCCAAGAGCCGCTTGAACGCGCGCACCGCGCCGCGGTCGTCGTTGAGCTTGTCGCCGTACAAGCTGCCCAGCTTGAGCAGCAGGTTCACCCGATCGTTCTCATTGATGATGTGTTCGAACTGACGCTCGAGCACATCGGCCAGCGCGCTCCACTCGCGCGCCCGCTCGTACAGGCCCGCCAGCGCCTCGATCGCCTTCGGATTGGAGGGGTCGTACTCCAGCACTTTGCGCCAGAGGTCGATGCTCATCTCCGGCTTGCGCAGGCGCTGCGTCGCCAAATCGGCGACCTCCAGGTAGCGCAGAGGCCGATCGAGCTCGTCCATCAGCTCGATCTCGATGCGCATGATGTCGACCAGCTTCTCCCAGTCGCGCCGCTTCTCGTACATGTCCTTCAGGCGCGCGATGGCGTCGAGATTGCCGCGGTCGTACTCGAGCACCCGGGCGTAGCATTTAATGGCTTCTGCCTGGTTCGACGACTTCTCCAGGTAGAGCTCGCCCGCGCGCCGGTAGTTCTCGACCTTCCTCTCGGGGTCGCGCACCAGCTCCGCGCGCGCAATAAGCGTCTTGATGACGTCCGACCAGCGCTTGAGTCCCTCGAACTTCGCGAGGTTTTCATCGAGAGCCTGAAGCTTCTGCTCTTCTTCTTCGCTCAGCTCTTGAGACGGCGCGCGCGTGTCCTGCTCGTCACCGGGGGACAGATCCTGCTCTGACACCGAAGCCTCCATGTCATGTCGCTCGCGCGCGTAACGCACGCTTCGACCGAACGGCTTGGCGCTGCGCCTGCGCGCGGAAGCGTGAGCGAGCGCCCAACCGAAACGTCCGCACGCAGGCGCACCAGGGCTCGCCCCCGCGGCGTTCCGCCGCCATCGTAGCTCGAACGACGGCAACTCTCTTAGCAAAAAGGAGGCACGGAGCGCCGCCGCGCAGCCCTGGAGTACGCGCTCACATCAGCGCTGTTCCCGCCCTGGCCCCCCACGAACACGCCAGCCCCCTCTCCCTCCGTGCTCGTTGTCGTCCTCGTAGTCGTCCACGTCCACGTCCTCGTAGGCGTGCGCGTGCGCGAGTCAACGGCCTCACGCGTACGCGAGTCAACGGCCGCGTGCGTGCCCGAGGCAACGGCCGCGTGCGTGCCCGAGGCAACGGCCGCGCACGCGCACGACTACGAACACGTGGACGACTACGAACACGTGGACGACTATGAACACGTGGACGACTACGAACACGTAGACGTGTTCGTAGTCGTGGTCGTGTTGGTCGTGCGGTGGTTACCCGTGATGCGCGGGGGCGGAACGCCGCCACACCCCCTTGTCACTGGACTCAGAAGCCTTCGGAAAGCTCGCTCAGCTTGTCCCGCGCAGCCTTCTGGTAATGCTCCGGGGCGTCGCCTGCCACCGCCAGGAACTTCTTCAGGTAGCGCTTGGCTTCTTCCTTGTTGCCCTGCATCGCGTAAGTCCAGCCGAGCGAAAACACCGCGTCGCGCATGCCGGGCGTGATGTCGAGCGCAGCGCGAAACTCGCGCGAGGCTTCGTCGAACTTCTTCTGCTGCTGGTAGACCGTGCCGAGCAGATTGTGGATCTTGGCGGCGTCCTCCGATCCCGGCTGGGCGACCTTGAGCGCCTCTCGGCAGACCTGCACCGCATGATCCAAGTAACCGAGATCCGCGTACAGGCCACCGAGCGCGTTGTACGCCGGCAGGAAGCTCGGCCCCTTTTCGATCGCACTCGTGTAGCTGCGCAAGGCGCCTTGTTGGTCGTCCAGCTCCTCCTGCACCTGCGCCAGCTTGTAGTAAGCCTTGAACAGGTCGGGCTCGAGCTCGATGGTTTTTTCGAGCGCTTTTTTGGCGCCGTTCCAGTCCTTGAGCTCGATCAGCACCGTGCCGAGCTTCTCTTGGTAGGCGGCGTTATTCGGCGCCGCGGCGATAGCGCGCGTCAGGTCCTCCTTGGCCGGCTCGAACTTGCGCATCTCCATGTGCACGACGGCCAGGTTGTAGAAGGCCTGATCGTTCGTGGGATCGATCGCAGTCGCGCGCTGCAGCTGGTCGACGGCCTCGACGTACTGCTTCTGCGTCGCCAGCGCGACGCCGTTGTTCATGTGGTTCATCGACTCCACGTTCGCGCGAGAACAGCCCCACCCCGCGACCGCGAAGAGCCCAGGAATGATTAGCGATGAGCGCATCACGAACCTGCGTTTTCTAGGACGAACGGGTAGCTGACAATCACGATCCCGCCGCCATCCGGCGCCGGGAAGGTCCAGCGGCGCACCGCTTGCGCGATGCACTGCTCCGCACGCGCCGCGCCGAGGGTCGAG
>CAZYWR010001503.1:0-2449 GCA_964651185.1 uncultured Polyangiales bacterium | reverse complement strand
TACCACAACCTGCTCGAGAAGCGCGCGCGCAAGCTCGCCGAACGACTGCGCGGCTCGCGCTACGCCGCGCGCGTCGGCGTCGACCGGCTGCCCATCTTCGAGCGCGCCTGGGCGGAGCGCGCCGGGCTCGGTTTCATCGGCAAAAACTGCTGCTTGATCGTCCCGGGGCTCGGCTCGCACCTGCTCTTGACCGTGCTGGTCACCAGCGCCGAGCTGCCGCCCGATGCGCCGATCAAAGAGCGTTGTGGAGCATGTCGTGCCTGCCTCGACGCGTGCCCGAGCCGCGCATTCCGCGCAGCGCGGGAGCTCGATGCGCGGCGCTGTGTCTCCTATCTCACGATCGAAGAGCGGGGCGCCATTCCGCGCGAGCTACGCGGCGCCGTCGGCGAGTGGCTGTTCGGCTGTGACGCGTGTCAGGACGTCTGCCCCTACAATCGTACGGAGCCGCCGCCGCCCGCCGCGACCGCGGCCTTCGCGCCCGACCCGCGCTGGGCGCGCCACGACGCGGCCGCGCTCTTGCGCATGGACGACGCACAGTTCGGCGCCTATGCGCAGGGTAGCCCGATCAAGCGCGCGGGCCGCGTGGGGATGGCGCGCAACGCGGCCGTGGTGCTCGGCAACCGCGGCGATGTGCGGCACCTGCCCGTGCTGGACGATGCGGCGGCCACGCACGACAGCGAGCTCGTGCGCGAGCACGCAGCCTGGGCGGCGTCCACGCTGCGCGCGCGCCTCGACGCGAAGTAACGGGGCGTCATCGGCCGTCGTCACCGTGCCCGGAGGGCCTATCCGCGGCGCTCCAATATTTGCGCTCGCCCGCGGGCGGACGCGCGTGTTCGCGCAGGAGCTGCTCGAGGCGCAAGAGCACCGGCTCGACGCCTTCGCCGGTCGCGGCGCTGAACGGAAACACCTCGAGTCCCCGCGCGCCGAGCTCGGCGCGCACGCGCTCGATCTGGTCGCGCGCTTCGGGCAGATCGATCTTGCTGAGACCCACGATCATCGGGCGCGCCGCCAGCTCCGGATCGAACGACGTGAGCTCGCGCATCAGCACGTCGAAGTCGCGCACTGGTTCGCGCTCCGGGCTCGGGTCCACGCTCACGATGTGCAAGAGCACGCTCGTGCGTTCGACGTGCCGCAAGAACGTCAAGCCGAGCCCTTGCCCGAGCGCGGCGCCCTCGATGATGCCGGGAATGTCAGCGATGGTGAAGCTGCGCTCGTCGCCCAGCGACACCACGCCCAGGTTCGGCACCAGGGTCGTGAACGGATAGTCTGCGATCTTGGGCCGCGCGCGTGACACGGCGGAGATGAACGTGCTCTTGCCGACGTTCGGAAAGCCCAAGAGGCCCACGTCGGCGAGCAGCTTGAGCTCGAGGCGCAAGTGCTTCTGCTCGCCGGGCTCGCCCGTTTCGTGCTGCGTCGGCGCCTGGTTGACCGGCGTCGAAAAGTGAATGTTGCCGCGCCCGCCGCGGCCCCCTTTCGCGATCACCACGCGCAGCGCAGGGCGATCTAGATCGGCGAGCAGCGCACCGGTTTCATCGTCGTACACCTGCGTGCCCGGCGGCACTTGCACGACCAAGTCGCGGCCACTTTTGCCGTACTGATCCTTGCCGCGTCCGGGCTCGCCATGTTCCGCTCGCAGCACGCGGCGATAGCGCAGATCGAGCAAAGTCGAGAAGCGCTCGTGCGCTTCGAATACGACGTCGCCGCCCTTGCCGCCGTCGCCGCCGGCTGGCCCGCCGAGCGGGACGAATTTCTCACGACGAAACGCCGTGCAACCATCGCCGCCATCGCCCGCGATGACTTTGATCTGTACCTCGTCGATGAAATGCATGGCCCGCTATTGTGACGTGCCGGGAGCGGGCCGCTACCTTACACTCGGCCCATGGTGGCTGAAAACAGGGAGGAAACGGCGCTCGGGTCGGCCCGAGGACGCTTTCTCGAGAGTCTCCCTCGCAGAGCTATCGAATTGCGTGGCGCGGTCGCGCTGCTGAGTCAGACGCCCGCGGCCGAGGGGCCGCGCGAGGACATGCGGCGGCGCCTGCAATCGCTGTACGCTTCGGCGTTGGTCTTCCGCGACGACGTGTTGGCGCGGGCGGTGCACGAAGGCATCGAGCGGCTCGACGCCGTGCGCCACGCCGGCCGCGGCCTCGAGCACTCTGATCTCGAGCTGCTCGCGCGCCTCGTCAAGCGCCTGCCGGAGCTGCACGGCGACTCGGTCGAGGACCGCAGCGCGCGCGCCTCGGACGCTGGGCACGCGCCGGAGCTCGCGGCGGTGGTGCCGCGCGGGACGACGGCTTCGCGCGATGGCGCCGGCGCGGCGCTTCCTGTCCATGAAGACAACGGCGCGGGTCGCGCCCTCCCGGACGAGGGCGCCATGGCGGAGCGACCGCTTCTACAGCGCGTGCTGCACGTCTTGCTCGTGCCCGCCTCCGGCGATCCTGCCGAGCTGCTC
>CAZYWR010001502.1:0-1799 GCA_964651185.1 uncultured Polyangiales bacterium | reverse complement strand
GTTCGCATCTTCTCGTCCGCCCGGCGATGGAGCTCCTCGAGCGCCTCGAGCGCGGGCGCCACCATCTGGCGCGGTCGATCCCGCAGTTCGCGCAGATCCGGGAGCTCCGGGGCGCGCGGCATGAAGCGAGCGACGGGCCCCTCGCGGAACGTGGCCATGAGCTTCTCGCCGCCGAGCTGGATGAGCTCGCGCAGCGTCTTGACGCCTTGGCGCGTGGACGCTTCCGCGCTCTTCTCCGATTCGTAAATGATCTGCGCGAGCGTGACGCTGGTGAGGTTCTCTTTCGTACGATTGTCGATGATCTGCACGTCTTCGCCCGCACGGACCAGCTCGGCGATCTGCGGCAAGGTCACGTAGCGGCTGGCGCGCGTGTCGTAGAGCTTACGATTCGCATAGCGCTTGATGACGCGCGGGTTCGCGCTCTGGACATCGGGGTCGAGCATGGGTGAACCTCTACCAAGTAGCGCGTGAGACGACGAGCGGTCAAGGGCGCGCCAGAGCGCGATCGCTCTGGCTGTACGGGAGCTCATGGCAAGCAATGAATGGGAGGCGGCAGCCCGCGACATCGCTGACGCTTGGGCGCGGACCTTGCGCGGAATTCGCGACGTGCAGCTCCAGGTAGGTCAGGTGCGCGCGCAGCTCGCGCGGCTCGGCGTGATGCGCGCGGCCGACGTGCTCAGCATCGTGCTGGCGCGCGCGGAGCAGCACGAAGATCTCTCTTCCGTGTTGCTCTTGCGCATTTCGCTGGCGCTGGCGGCGCCCGAGCTGGCTGCGCTCAAGCGCGCCACCGCGCGCGTCGCCGAAGCGCGCGGGCAGCTGGCGCTGGCCCGTTTCCTGGGCGCGCAGCCTGCGGATGGTGACCCAGCGCACGATGGGCCGGAGGGAGAGGAACCGGACGCCGAGCGAGAGCGCGAGCCGGAACCGAGCGCGGCGCGCGAAACCGAGCGTGGACGGCCGCTCTCGCTCGGTGAGCGCAAGAGCCTGGCGCGCCGGCGCGATCGCAACCTGCTCGCGCGTGTGCTGCGCGATCCGCATCCAGACGTCGTGCGCATCCTGCTCGACAACCCCGCGCTCACCGAGCTCGACGTGGTGCGACTCTGCGCGCGGCGCCCGATCTCGCCCGCCGCGCTCAGCGAGGTGTTTCGCCATCCGCGCTGGATCTGCCGCTACCGCGTGCGGCGCACGCTGGCCCTCAATCCGTATACACCCGAGGAGCTCGCGCTGCAGATCCTGCCGCATCTCACGTCCGCGGATCTCAAGGCCGTGGCTTGTTCCGGTGCGCTCTCCGAACGCGTGCGTGCTGCTTGCTCGCTGCCGCATCCGCGCGCACTGCATTAGAGGCACTGCATTAGAGGCACGAGTGGGGCGAGCGCAGCGCGATGCTCAGCTCTTGCGTTCGACGACCTCGCCCTCGGCGACCTTGCCGCGCGCGTCCCGCTTGGCGTCGTCGATCGAGCGGGCGTCGCTCTCGGCCGTGACGCGGCGATCGCTCGGGGTCACATCGATGTCGTCGTCGTGATTGATGCCGCGCTTAAAGTTCTTGATCGCTTTCCCGATGCCCTCGCCGAGCTGCGGCAGCTTGTTCGCGCCGAACACGAGCAGCACGATCACGAGGATGATGAGAAGCTCTCCCATTCCGGGCATGCGCACGGTCCGTTTCTCCTGCCAAAATTCGCGGCGTTTCGCTCAGCCTACGCCCCGGGTATGAGCCCCGCAAGCAAAGAGCTCGCAACAGCCGGCTGAGCTCAGCGCGAAGCGTCGCGCGCTGCGGGCACGCACGCGAAGCGCCGCCGCGGCGC
>CAZYWR010001501.1:0-1907 GCA_964651185.1 uncultured Polyangiales bacterium | reverse complement strand
CCCTGACCGGCGCGAACGTCCACGACAAGTGGCTGGTCGGCGAGACGCTCGATGCCGTGGTCGTCTCGGCGCCCCGCGGGCCCCGTCGACCGCAGAACCTTTGTCTCGACAAGGGCTACGACTATGACGACGCGGAGGCTGCTGTTCGTGTGCGCGGTATTAGGCCTCACCTTCGACGGCGCGGCGAGAAGCCGCGCAAGTGCAAGCGGGGCCGGCCGCGTCGCTGGGTGGTCGAGCGCGCGAACAGCTGGCACAACAACTTCCGCGCGCTGCGAGTCCGTTGGGAGACGAAGGCGACACACTACATGGCACTTGTACACATGGCCTGCGCGCTGATTGCGTACCGCGCGGCAACGCGGAGAAACGGACACCAGTTCTGACCGTGGCCGTGAGCGTGGCCCTGGACGTGGGCGCTCCCGTGATGGTGGCCGCGCTCGGGAACCGGAACGAAATCGTGAAGGTGTTCGACGCCGTGCGACGCTCACGGATCGATGAGCTTCGTCAGCATGGCCACGATGCGCTCGAGCAGGTCGACGCCGCGTTCGTACGACTCGCTCTCGAGCAGCTCATCGAGCTTCATGACATCGAGGTGCGCAGCACACTCCACCGCCGAGCCTCGAGCGATCGTGTAGTGCTTCGCCTTATCGGCCCGCGCTGTACGTCCGCAGCCCTCGGCGATGTTCTGGGGGGTCGACTGCGAGGCGCGCCGGAGCTGATCTGCCAAGTCCCCGTTGCCCTTGGGTAATCGACCGCGGATCCGGTTGGCAAGCGTGAGGAATTCGATCGCACGCTGGTAAACTTCTGAAAGTGCAGCATGCCACCGATATCGGTCGCCACCCTCGCAGGTTGCGCGCTCGTTCACGGGCGTTGATCACGGCCACGCCGTCGTTCCCGTTCCCGAGCGCGGCCACGGCCACGGGCGCGCCCACGGCCACGGCGTCTCACACCACAGGTTTTGATCGCCCGTTCTAAGGGCTAGGTCTCGAGCGAGAATGGCGTGAAATTGGTGTCGCGATCGTAGAAATCTTCCCCTTCCGCGCGCTTGAGCGCGTTCACGACGCGGTAGGTGAAGGGCGTCATCACCACTTCCCAGCTCACCTTGATCGCGTAGTTGGCGAGCATGACCTTGAGCAGCAGCTCGTCGGACCACACGCCGTAGAAGGCGAGCGGATAGAACACCAGGCTGTCGCAGGCCTCGCCGACCACGGTGGAGCCGATGGTGCGCAGCCAGAGCAGGCGCCCTGCGGTGCGGATCTTCAGCCGCGCCAGCGTGAAAGTGTTGTCGACTTCCCCGCAGAAATAGCCGAGCAGCGACGCCAGCGCGATGCGCCAGGTGGAGCCGAACGCGGCCTCGATCGTCGCCTGGCCGTGCCAACCGGCCGCGGGCGGCATGTGCACCACGATGAAGCTCATCAGGGACGCGAACGCGAGCGCGCTGAAGCCCGCCCACACCACCTTGCGCGAGCGCGCGTAGCCGTTGACCTCCGTCAGTTCGTCCCCGAACAGGTAGCTGAGCGGGAAGAACAAGTTGCCGGCGCCGAAGGTGAACGTCCTGCCGTAGTGGGTGATCTGGGTGATCTTGCTGACGCCGATCAGGTTGGCGCACAGCAAGACGCAGACGAAGGCCGCCATGATCAGGTCGTAATACCTGTAGACACGCGGCGCGTGGCGGCCGTCGCTGCTTTGCTCGTGCGCGGACCCGCGCGCTTCGACTCCGCCCCGCTGCGCTGTGTCCGTCGCCGCCCCGTCCGACGGTTGGAACGGAGGCTCGGCCCGCCTTTGGGGCTCAGTCTGCACTGTGTCCGTCGCCGAGGGCGTCAGGGGCCGGGCCGACTTGCGCCGGTTCGCCGCGCTCGACCAGGCGGGCGGGCGCGCCGACGACCAGCGCTCCCGCAGGCACGTCGTGC
>CAZYWR010001500.1:0-10960 GCA_964651185.1 uncultured Polyangiales bacterium | reverse complement strand
AAGAAATTCCATTTGCAGAGTTGCTTACGTGGTCGCCGGAAATCACGAGCGGCTCTGCGGGTCGATTCACAGCCTGCACTAGTGAGAACCCGCGTTCGAGACCAGCGCGAGTGCCAGCGGCAGGACGCGAGGACCCGCGATTGGTTTCATCGCCTCGCCTACCGCCGTAGACATCTCGCACGCGCGATGGCACAGATGGAGCCATGCGTGTCAGCCTTCCCCCCGGCCCGACAAGCTCGCCTGCTTGCCAGCTCGCACAATGGACCTACCGTCCCGCTGACCTGCTGGTGCGCTGCAGGCGAGATTTCGGTGACACGTTCACGTTACGTTTTCCTTGGTTTCCTCCCATGGTCGTCGTGGCCGACCCTGCTTCGATCGAAGACGTCTTTTCGGCAGAATCAGACGCGCTCTCGTCCGCTGCTGCAAACGTGCTACTCAAGCCGACGCTTGGCACGGACTCTCTGCTGCAACTCGAGGGCAGCAGGCATCGCGCCGCGCGGAAGCTCTTGATGCCGTCCTTTCACCCGGCCCGCTTCGACGCCTACCGGGATCTTATACGGCAAGTGACCCGCGACACCGTCGATGGTCACGGGTCTCAGGCCGGGTGGCTGCGAAGAGGGTCGCTGCATGTTCATGCCGAAATGAAACAAATCACCAGGGCCGTAATCCTACGACTTGTTCTCGGACTGCAGGAAAACCAACAGTTGGCGCGCCTCTCGGTACTACTCGATAGATTGTTCAGCATCGGCAACCATCCGCTTTTCCAGGCTGGAATAGACGCGACCGGGGACATTCGCGGGCGGAGATGGCAGCAGATGGTCCCCTTTTCACCCTGGGCACTATTTCGTGCGGCACGAGACGAATTAGACGAGGTACTCCTCGCCCACATTCGCTCTCGCGGGACGCAGCGAGAGCCACGGACCGATGTGCTCTCGCACCTTCTCGCTGCGCGTGATGAGCACGGTGACCCGCTGAGTGATCAGGCCGTACGCGACCAGATACTCACCGTCCTCGTCGCCGGCCACAAGACGACGGCAACAGGGCTCACATGGACGCTCTATGAACTCGCATCGGATGTCGAGCTCTGGATGAGGCTACACCACGACGCGCTAGCGGGGGACCACGCCTACCTAGATGCCGCTATTAAAGAAGCATTGCGGCTCCATCCAGCGATTCCGCTCGTCCTTCGGCGAACGCTCGTTTGGTGGTCTCTCCATGACTGGATGCTGCCGCCGGGCGTACTCGTCGCGCCCGCTATGTTCCTTGCCCATCGACGTTCCGATACGTGGGAAGAACCCAACATATTCCGCCCAAGTCGCTTTGCGGGGCCGCAAAGCTCGAGATCATACTTTCCGTTCGGCGGTGGAACGCGGCGCTGCCTCGGCGCGGCGTTCGCGTTATTCGAGATGCGCCTTATCCTTACCGAGATCCTGAAAACTGTCCGCCTCGAAGTACCCGCATCGTACGCCGCAAAGACGGTGCGCCGCGGCATCACATTCGCGCTGAGCGACGGCCTACCCGTACGGGTGCGCGAGGTTGATCCACATCCGCGCAATTCAGCAGCCTCGTGGTCGCATGGAACGCCCTCCGCATGAGATTTGGTCTGTTCTACGAGCATCAATATCCTCGGCCATGGCAGCCGAATGGCGATCAGCAGTTGCTCCAGAATGCTCTCGAACAGGTCGAACTCGCAGACAAGATCGGCTTCGACTATGTGTGGGCCGTAGAGCACCATTTTCTCGAAGAATACTCGCATTCATCGGCACCGGAGCTCTTCTTGGCGGCTGCCAGTCAACGTACACGGCGCATTCGTTTGGGACATGGTGTTGTCCAGCTGCCCCCTCAGATCAACCACCCCGCACGGGTCGCCGAGCGTATCGCTACGCTTGATTTGCTCTCGGGAGGGCGCGTTGAGTTCGGAACAGGCGAAGCGAGCTCCGCGGCCGAGCTCGGCGGATTCCTCGTCGACCGCACGGAGAAGCGCGAACAATGGGCTGATGCAATCGATGCCATCACGCGCATGTTCGTGGAAGAGCCCTTTGCCGGACACGACAGTCCCTTTTTTCGAATGCCTACGCGAAACGTCCTGCCAAAGCCGCTCCAGAAGCCTCATCCACCCTTATGGCTCGCCTGCAGCAGACGGGAGACGATCCGTCTGGCGGCTCGAAAGGGACTTGGGGCCCTGTCGTTCTCGTTCGTTGAACCTGAGGAGGCGGCCCACTGGTCGCGTGAGTATTATAATCTGATCGCGTCGAACGAGTGCTCCCCGGCGGGGTTCGCTGTCAACCCGAACCTGGCCGTCGTCCTTCCGATGATGGTCGACCGCAACGAGCAGACCGCGCTTGAACGCGGGTTGGAGGGTGCACGCTTTTTTTACTTCGCGCTCGCTCACTTTTACGGTTTCGCCAAGCACGCGCCTGGCCGTACGGCAATAGCCGATGAGTTCATGCGAAAGCGCGAGCTCACCGGATTCGCAGCTGACACCATGAGTTCGGGCGTCAAAGTCTTGCAGGCGTCTGGTTTCGGATCGTTCAGAGGAGCGATCGGCACGCCATCGCAGGTGATTGACTTGATTCACCGTTACGAGCGCGCAGGAATCGATCAAATGACGTTCATCGTGCAAGCTGGCAATAGTCGGCACGAAGACATCTGCGAGAGTCTGAAGCTTTTCGGACGCGACGTGCTTCCGCACTTCACAGTAGGAAGAGAAGCACAAGACGCGTTGAAGGCCGAGCGTCTGGCGAATGCGTGTCGCACTGCGCTTGCGAGACGCCCGCCGGCACGCACGAGCGTTCATTACGTGATCGACGAGCTAGCCGAGACTTCGCGAAGCGACGCCAGGCTGGGCGGGCGCCGAGTTCCTGGAACAAAGGGCGCCGCGCAGAAGCAAAGACACCGTCGGGTTCAAACGTTTATGCGCGGTATCGTACGACGAAAATCCGACGCGCAGCTCAATGCAATGTTTGGGCTGTTCCTCGTACAGTGGGCGATCTTTCACGGCCTGGCGCGCAGCTTCGACCCGACGCGTGCACCTGGCTTTCTTGGCGAAGTACACTACGAGCTTGTGGGCCAGCCAAACGGCATGAACCTCCCGCGTTCGCGCCACTGGACACTGCGCGTTGAAGAAAAACGAGCGACCGCCTATGCTCGACCAAGCCCCAACCCTGCCATTAAAGTTCGCATGCACCTCGCGGACTTCATACGGGTATTCGCAGGCGAATTGCCGCCATTGGAACCTTTGCTCGAAGGCCGCGCGTCCTTCGACGGTGATCTCACTCTAAGTGCACATCTTTCGGAAATGTTCGGCGGCCCGTCGAATCTCTAACTCTGACGCGATTAACGCAGAGGACTTTCTCGTTGCAGCCGCGTTCTCGCCAATCCACCCGTTGCGCGCCTCTTGACTACTCGCCCTCTTTTCGCGGGGCAAACAGCGGAGCAACGAGCTCCAGCATCGCCTTTACGAACATATCGTCCAACGCAGGTTCGGGTGCGCGGCCGAACGCTTTCCAAAAAAAGTCCCTGCCGGCTACGTAACCGATTGCCGCAGACCAGATACTCACGATAAGTGACTCGATTTCCGAATCCGTAGCTGTCCCATTAAGTTTACCTGTCCGACCACCCACGATCATTTTAACGTGCATCATGTCTGTTGCGATGTCGCGTGCGATTTCGTTTGGAACATCCTTCCGACTTAGTAGCGCCCAACTAAGCAGGCGACCGTACCCAGGCTCCAGCATCATGGTCTCGAAGTAACGTCGCAGTACAATCTCAGGAGAGTAGACGCCGGGCCCCATGAGCTCGTTGATCAGATGGGTACGCATGCGCGTGAGCGACTCGATGACAGCGCTCTTGACGAGAGCCTCGTACGTCCCGAAGTAGTGTCCTACCAGAGCGGGACTCACTCCGCATTCTTGAGCTACGTCTTTGATCCCGACGGCGTCCGGACCGTAACGCGCCATGACCCGGATCGCCGCACCAAGGATGCTAGCCCGGGCGTCCTCCGGCGCACGTCTCATTCGCTTTGGGGCGCCTTGTTGGTCTTTCGAGCGCATGTCGCCAGCTATAACACTTTTAGAGTGCCTGCAAAGGTACCGCGTGGCCCGTGGAGGCCGCAATCTGCGTTCTCATTGCGGTCGAAAGCGACTTTGGCGAGGCCAACGGACGCTAAGGCACGCAGATCTACACGTTCAGTCAGCAGCTCCGGGTATTCACGATTTTGCGCGGAGGTCAGCAAGCACTGGCTGCGAACCCGTGCTCCCCGGGCAATTCGCTCAATGGCTGATTGCGCCGCATTCACCGTTTCTGAACTGAGCTCGCGTTCCTCGAAATGCACCGCATCGGCTTCGGCGTCGTTAGGCAGCCCTACTCGAGGCACTTGGCGCTGCGAGAGATAAGGCAACTTAATCCCCAGCTTGTCTTCTACGAAGCAGGCCAGCCTCGCGCACTCCTCGGAGTATGCTCCCGACATGGCCTTTAACGCCACGACCGTCCAGTACCGCAGGAACGGGTCCTGGGTAACATCGATGTGATGTGTGATGATTGCACGAAGGTCGCGATGGGTCTCCGTCGCGGGATCGAGATAGATGAACTCGAGCGTGCGACTCGTCGGCCAAGCCAAGCACTCGTCCAACTGGAGAGCTCTCCAGTCTTGATAGAGAAGCTCCGAACGCGTCCCAAAAGAGCATGCAATCCGATTCAGAGCGCGCTCCTCCGCGCTCTTGGGATGTGCAAATGCTACCATATGGCGATAGAACGTCGGCGTCCCCGCAGCATCGGTCGCATAGAACAGCAACAATTTGCGAAGCCGTGCGATTGCAGTCTTCAAATCAGTCGGCCTCAAGAAGGCCAGCATCTCATGCGTTCTCAGTTCGCCAGCGAAACGAACGATCCGCTCCACTAGTGGACGCTGAGTTTTATGAGGATTCTGAGGCCAGAAGCGCACGCCATATGCATCTGGCGAGACACGAAATCCTCGCCAGTGTGCGGGTGATGCTGCTGGCAAGACGAGAGTACGCTCTGGAGACAGCCTATGGTGGTGAAATCCGCCATGAGAAATCGTGTCCTGAGCAAGCTCAAGCATGTGGCTGTTCTGCTCGTCGATGAGTGCGAATGCGCGGCGCGCTTTCGAAATGGCCTCTGCTCGCTGCGCGGGCGTCAGCTCAAGCGTGGAAAAGAGATGCTCTTCATTATGAGCGACTGCATGGCCGGTTTCGCGCGCCAAATGATGCGCCCCCCAGTAGACAAGGTCTTTGTTCTTTCCGCGCTTGTACCGTTCTGCCAGCACGTTGGTGTGTCGAAACAACGCGTTTCCACACGCTTCGACGGCCTCTACCACCGCGTACCGAACCGCCGGATCCTCTGCCTCGATGTAGAGCTTCGCAAGCGTGACCGTGCGCCGTCGCAGCTGCCTATTCACCTCGCTCGAGAACAGCCAGTAAAATACTTCTGACGGCTTCCACGGCAGAAGCTTGTCCCATTCGAGCGTCTTGAAATCACGCATGAAAAGGCGCGAGTGTGTCGCATCTTCCATTCCGTGCGCTGTAAGTGCCAACTTCCGTGGCTCGTTCGTTACGTTCTCTTCCGCGTAGCCGACGTGATAAAGGTTCAGCTCGCGAAAATACATAATGAAATTCGCAAAATAAAGACTGAACCAGAGCTTGTTCTCCGCGGCAATGCCGTCGTCCTGCGCGATAAGCCATCGATGGAGCGGGTGCTCTTCGATCTCGGCTCGCAGATCGGCAATCACCCTGAGCACGGCTTGCATGGCGCTGCCTCCATAACTCGTGGAGGTCGCACACGGCTGAGTTATTGTCAACCGTTGGTCATTTCAGTTCGAAAGTCCTTGCTATGGGTCACGTATCGCCGTTTGGAGCCACGCACGATGCGTATTCACGTGATTTTCAGCAACCGACCGACGCGCTCACGCGAGGCTTCGTGTATTCGTTTTGTCATCTCATTGCGCGTTCGGGAACCTGGAGCTCACCCTCTTAGCGACTGGAGCATGACGCGCTCGGCCGGAACGCTCGCCAAAATCCGACCCTGTCACAATTAATTCGCAACACTGTGCGACCAGTCGATAGACCAGTCGTTCATCGACGGCGTGTGCCGGCGAGCTGACTCAGCGTCAAAGCCGCGCAGCCCTGACCGCCGCCTGCTCAACCGACATCGCCCGCTGGTCAGCGTCCACCGACGCGCCCTCCGCCGAGGACCTTCCAAGGGAGAGCGATGGTACACATCCTTCGAGGGCAGAGGCGGGGCACTTCTCGCGAGCGGCGAAGCTCTCGAAGATTAGAGCATTACGCAAGACTCGGTTTGCAAGGTCATCCAGTGAGCGCGCAGCGCACTTGCGGAGCAGCGAACGGACCTGCGTCTTGAGCGTGTTCACGCTAATACCGAGCCGGCGCAAGACCGCTTCCCGCGATTCACCGCCGAGCGCGTAGGCTATCAACTGCACTTCTCGTGCAGTTAAATTGCGCGTGCGTGCGAGCACCTCAACCCAAGCGATGACACGAGAATCAGGAAACCAGCCCCCGACAAGCGCACGCTGTGCAAAGGTCAGGAGGTTCGTATCAGCGATTGGCTTTAAGAGGAGTTCCGCGCGCGCTGTGTAAAGGTCATTCACGAGCGCAGCGGTAACTCGCGAGGCAAAGACGAGCACGGACGCGAGCGGATGCGCATCGCGGACGAGCGCTGTCGCACCCAATGGATCAAGGTCCAGCCCATCGAGATCCAATACGATACCGGACCACAAAGCATTCGAAGACAAGAGCGGACGTGCCTCCGAACACGAACGTACGCGTCGAACCAACGTATACGATTGCATCGGTCTAGATACATAAGCTGCAAATCGATCGTCGCGAACAATGATGAGAATGCCATGCTGGAACATGAGCCACCGCCTGTCGATGCGCGGACCGCTCGGACCGCGGGCGGCATTCGCCCGCGGCGGTTCGCCCATCGGCCCGCAGCGAACGTCTGGCAGCTCTCGCAAAGGTCATGCCGTTGCGCAGCGCGCTCGTAACTGCTTCCGGCTGCTCTAGTAACGTGCCTTTTCAAGCCTTGAATGGTTGGATTTTGCGAGCTTCGTCCAAGCACGAATGACGAACGACGGGGGCAAGCAGCGGCTCAGGTCGACTCGACTCTCCTTCACGTCATGACACGTCATGACACAAGCCCGGCGCTCCTTCGGCGCAGCAGTCCCCGCCCTCCTGCTCAGTCGCGCTTTGCTCGAGCTCCCGGATCCCGTAATCGCAGCGACGCTTCGTCATCTCGAAGCTTTCTTAGCCGCCGATAGATCGTTCGTTCGGTAACACCGAGCATGCGCGCTGCCTGGCTTCGATTGCCTTGAGCCTCCATGAGAGCCTCCATGATGTGCAAATCGGAAGGCGCCTGCGTTGTTGGCTCAATTGCCTCAGGTCCAGCCAAGGCGCCATCAACGCTGCTGACAATGCTGCTTCCCCTCTCGGCCGCAGCGAGCTCCGCCGGAAGATGTCTTAAGTCGACACAGCACACTTCACTTCCGCTTGGGACCTCGGAAAGTGCGGATACGAGCGCGTGATTGACGGATTGTTTCGCTTCCCGAACATTGTAGGGCCAATCGTAGTAGACGATTGCGCGCGCAGCGGCCAACGTGAAATGGAATCGCAAGTGCGGCCGGGCTGCATCGCGCGCATCCATGAGAATCCTGGTCAAGCAAGCCTGAACGATGCGCCCCAGCTCCTCTTTGTGTTCGCGGAGCGGTGGTACCCGGAATGGCTGACCAAGGCGCGCGTAGAGGTCGCGCCGAAATTGTCCACAGTCTGCCATGGCCCTGAGATCGCATAAGGTCGCGGAAATCAGCCTGAAGTCCACAGGTACGGGAGTACTCGTCCCTACGGGGACGACCTCCTTGAGCTCGAGCACGCGCAGCAGCTTTGGTTGCAGGGCAGCCGGAAGCTCTCCGATCTCATCCAGGAAGAGAGTGCCGCAATCGGCCGCCAAGACGGCCCCGCGTTGGCTTTCTGTTGCACCCGAGAATGCGCCCTTCCTGAAACCAAACATCTCTGATTCGAAGAGCGACGCTGGAATGGCTGCACAGTTTATAGCGACGAAGTTACCCGACGGTCTGGCCAGAGAATGAAGTGTGCGTGCGATGACTTCCTTTCCAGTACCCGTTTCGCCGCACAAATGGACGGCAACGTCGGAGCTAAAATATGGGTAAAGAGACGCGATCTGATAATAGAACGGCAAAACGTCGAGCTTTGGTCCACGCGGAATGTGCGGGCCCAAAGGCTCGTGGACCTCATCCCTAAGCAGGAAAAAAGAGCGTCCACACTCCACAATGTCGCCGTGCTGCAGAAGCTGTGGCTTGTCGATCCTGCGCCCGTTAACCCACGTGCCATTCTTCGAGCTAAGATCCGATATCTGCCAGCCTGCGCCAACGTCAGCCAGAACAGCATGACGACCAGACATCAGGGCGTCCCCATAGGTCCAGATATTGCCCGGCGTCGCTGCCGATGACGAACGACCATCTGCGCGACCGATCTGGAAGGTGGAACGCCGTGGCAAGAGGAACGATGCGACTTCATCGAACGGGTCGTCAGCCCTGAAGAATCTAATGAATCGAGGCCCGCGGTCTGGCCGTCCTGCTTTCTCTTCCTCGCGCTCCTCTGTTTGTGTACAATCTGGCATGCTGTTCACTGCGATCCCCCCGAGACAGCCTGTCCGATCAATAAGTGCGCCTTCTTCAGGATGTATAGCGACGGCATGCTACGCGACCACGCTGCGCGCTCTTGGAAACCAACCCGGTCACGAGAGCCCACCACCGACGCGCATGCACCGTAGCTCGTTAGTGGAGTTCGGGGTAGTGTAGTCGACGCGTCAGGGTCCGAATAATTGAAGCCATATTGCATACGGCATTACGCCCCACATCCGTCCGACATGACAATTCCTCCGTCGAGCGAGAGCTTGGTCGACGCGCGCGAGCAGCCCGACTCTAGACGCCACTCAGCTTTTTAGGCCAAGCCATGGCTGAGAGAGCGAAACCACGAGCTTGCGTTGACGCGTGTTCCACGTTAGTGCACGCGAGATTCGAGTTTGTGCTCGGCGGGGAGTTGCTCGGTGCTGCGCGATCTAGTCGAAACTAGGCGCTTTCGTATTCGGCGAGTCCTCGGCCATGGAGCCACCAGTCATGTCTTCGAAGTTGAAGACAATCTCCATGGTGGTCGCTTTGCTCTCAAACAGCTGCGGCACGAACAAGTCTCCGCTGACCGCCTCGCGCGCTTTAAGGACGAATTTCGGGCCCTCGAGCGTATCTCCCATCCGAACCTCGCCAAAGTGCACGAGCTCCTTGCCGAGCCGACAGGTGTTTCTCTGTTGATGGAGCTCGTCGAGGGCGTCGACTTTATCCAGCACGTGCGTCCTGGTTCGGCCCCCTTCCGAGCATTTCCGAGTACAGAAAGCGGACCCGGACAGCTCCTTCGCGACCCGGGGCATCGAGACTTTGCCGGCGGAACGTTGGACACCAACCGCCTTCGTAGTGCACTTGCGCAACTCGCCAGCGGGCTGAGGGCTCTGCACGCCTCTGGCCGCGTGCACTGCGACGTCAAAGCCGAAAACGTGCTCGTCACAGGCGACGGCCGGGTCGTAATCGTAGATTTTGGGCTCCTTACCAACGCCACACACGAGGGGCGTTGGCGAGGAACACCGGCATTCATGGCGCCAGAGCAGTTCGCGGGAACGTACACCGAAGCGACAGACTGGTACGCTGTTGGAATGCTCCTTTACGGAGCACTCTGCAATCGCTTTGCGAGCGCCGGCTCGCCGAGCGCGATTGCGCTGACGCGGCACCTCGCACCGCCTGTGGATCCGCGCCTTCATACGCCCGGCCTTCCAGACGATCTAGTCGAACTATCCCTTCGGCTTCTCGAGCCTGAACCATCTCGCCGCCTTTCCGGCAATGAGGTGGCGCGAATTCTCGAAATCGAGCGTAGTGGAACGCGCCACCACCATCGCAACAGCGTGTTCGTCGGACGCTCGCACGAGTTAGAGCGCCTGAACGCGACTTGGCAGGGAGTGCAGCGAGGCAAAGCCCGCGTGGTCCATATCCACGGGGAATCAGGAATTGGCAAAACATCTCTCATGCGCCGATTTGCCGATCTCGTCGAATCATGCGGAGCTGTCGTATTCCGCGGCGCCTGCTACCGCGATGCGTCTGTCCCCTACAAAGCGCTCGATGTCATCATGGACCGCATTGGCGTGAGCGTAATGGATCGCGCTGCGTCGTTCGACGGTACCGATCGCGCTGCACTCGCGCTGATGTTTCCGGTCTTTCGCCCGCCATCCGACGAAAACGACGACTCGTTCGTAACGGAGCGGGATCCCATTCTTGTTCGAGCGCGCGCGGTGATGGCACTCCGCAAGCTGCTCACGCATGTGGTGGAACAACGAGGAAGTATTGTCCTGTACATTGATGACATGCAATGGACTGATGTGGACAGCATCGAGCTCCTTAGGCACATCATGCATCCTCCCGCGCCCGAAGGAGTCC
This sequence comes from uncultured Polyangiales bacterium, assembly GCA_964651185.1. Taxonomy (GTDB): domain Bacteria; phylum Myxococcota_A; class Polyangia; order Polyangiales; family DASUME01; genus DASUME01. The sequence goes on along the minus strand of CAZYWR010001500.1, from coordinate 432 downwards.
TGCTCGTCCTCAGCTATCGTGCTGGTGCCGCAGGTTGGGGTTCACGAGTGTGGGCAGTACGCAAGAACCTGCCCCCTGACGAGGATCTTGCTCTCGGACCGCTAGACCCTGATTCCGTCCGCACACTGATCATGACGACGATCGAGATCCGTTCAGATGAGCTCGAGTCTCTCGTGCATGAAAGCACAGGCAACCCATTCTTTATCGAAGAGCTCCTCCGTGCTGGAAATGCAGGCGGACCTCACAACGCATTGTCACTTCGGACCGTGCTTGCTTCACGCGTGAGCGGTCTGCCAGCCGACTGTCAGGCCTTTTTAGAATTCGTCTCCGTGGCTGGCCGCCCCATCAGTAACCGATTGCTTCGCCGTGCACTCGGATGCTCCCAGGAGGCTTTGTTAGAGACCCGCCGCATCCTCATTTCAGAGTCGCTCG
>CAZYWR010001499.1:0-1907 GCA_964651185.1 uncultured Polyangiales bacterium | reverse complement strand
CGCGTGCTCGCGTACGATCCGCTGGCCGAGCAGGCTTACGAAGGGCTGCGCGAGCTCTACACGACGAGCGTGCGCTGGGAAGAGCTCAAGCTCCTCTACATGCAGCGCATCGAGCACACCTTGGATCCCCAGCAGCGGCTCGAGCTCCTGCTGCAGGTCTGCTTTCTCTACGAGGAAATTCTCGACGACGTCGAGATGGCGATCCGCTCGTACGAGGCGGTGCTCGAGCTAGAGCCGTCGCACCCGACTTCGCAGCGCGCGCTGGAGCGGCTCTACGTGCGCGCGGAGCGCTATCGGGAGCTCGTGCAGCTGCTCGAGCGCGAGCGCGCCGACGCCAGCGGCAAGGAGGCGATCGAGCTCACCTATCGCATCGGCGATCTGTATGAGCACAAGCTGGTGGAGCCGCAGCTCGCGGTCGATCAGTACGCGGCCGTGCTCGAAGAGCAGCCCACGCATCTGCGCGCGCAGGAGGCGCTCTCGCGGCTGATCGCCGAGCCCGCGCAGCGCCAGCGCATCGCGGGCCTGCTCGAGCCGGTGTACGCGGCGCAGGGGGCGCACCAGGAGCTCGCCAAGGTGCTCGAGGTGCAGCTCGAGGCGGTGCAGGAGGCGGGCCCGCGCGCGGCCGTGTTGATGCGCCTCGGCGAGCTGCGCGAGCGCGAGCTGCGCGATCCAGCCGGCGCGTACAACGCGTTCGCGCGCGCCGTCGAAGTCGATCCGGCCGATCCGGGGCCGCGCAGCGAGCTCGCGCGCGTCGCGGTCGCGGCGAGCAAGGTCAAGGAGCGCGCGGCGCTGCTCGAGCGCGTGCTCGGCGACGTCACGGAGACGCGGCTGCGCATCGAGCTCCTGTCCGAGCTCGCCGACATCTGGGACGGCGTGCTGCTCGACCGCGATCGCGCGATCGACGCGTACGCGCGCCTGGTGCGCACCGATCCGCTCGACGCGGAGGTGGTGCTGCCGGCAGCACGGGCGCTCGAGCGCCTGCACGCCGAGAAGGGCGATCACGAAAACCTCGCCAACGACCTGCGCTTGCAGATCACGTTCGAGCTCGACCTGGCGCACAAGGCGCGCCTGCTCGGGCGTTTGGCCACGCTCGCGGAGCGCGAGCTCGGCGATGTGGGGCGCGCGATCGAGGCGCACGTGGAGCGGCTCGAGATCGATCCCGCCGATCCGACCTCGCTGGCGGCGCTCGAGCGCTTGTACGCCGAACGCCGCGACTTCCCGCGGCTCATCGGCGTCCTGCAGCGGCGCGAGGCGGCGGCGGAGCCGGCCGAGGCGCGCACTTTGGCGCGGCGCGTAGGCGAGATCTACGAGCGCGAGTTGAACGACGCAGAGGGCGCCATCTCCGCCTACCAAGACGTGCTCAGCCGCTTCGGCAATGACCGCGACACGTTGACCGCGCTCGCGCGCGTGTACGAGGGGCTCGAACGCTACCGCGATCTGCTCGAGGTGGTGCTGGCAGAGCTGAGCTTGGCCGAGAGCCAAGAGGCGCGCGCCGAGGTGCGCTTTCGCGCCGCCGAGCTCATGCGTAAGCATACGGGCGCGGCCGACGGCGCGCTCGATGCGTACCGCACCGTGCTCGAAGAGGCGCCGGGCCACCCGGGCGCGCTGGCGGCGCTCGGTGAAATGGTGGCGGCGGGCGGGCCGCTCCGCGTGGAGGCGGCGCGCGTGCTCGTGCCGCACTTCGCGGCGGCAGGCGATCACGAGCGATTGATCGCGATGCTCGAAGTGCTGGCGGAGGGCGACGACCTGCGCGAGCGCATCGACGCTCTGCGCCGCGCGAGCGCGGTGGCTGAAAGCGAGCTCGGCCAGCGCGAGCGCGCGTTTCGCCTGACTGCGCGCGCGGTGCGCATCGGGCTCCACGAAGACGACCTGGGGACATCCCTGGACGAGCTCGATCGGCTGGCGCG
>CAZYWR010001498.1:0-2407 GCA_964651185.1 uncultured Polyangiales bacterium | reverse complement strand
GTCGGCGACCTCGCGCAGCGACGGCGTGCCGGGCGGCGTTCTCATGCTTTCCCCAGTCTCGAACATAGCGAGGCGCTCGCTGTCCTCCACGTGCCTTCCGCAGCGCGCGCGCAGATGGTCGCGCGCGCCCAGTTCTGGCTCACCTGGCGGCAGGAGCGCAAGGGCTCGCTGTAAGAAGTGCGCTGAGGCGCGCATGCGGAGGCGCGACTTCAGCGCACGTGGAGGTCGCCGCTGCCGTGGACCGAAGAGCGCGTGAGCGTGGCCGCGCCGAAGACGTCGATGTCACCCGACCCACGCAAGGACACGCTCACGTCGCCATTCACGGTCGCGCTCAGGTCGCCCGAGCCGTCGAGATCCAGCTCGGCGCTGCTGCCAGGGCACTGCTTCGCGTCGAGATCGCCGGAACCATCGACACGCAAAGCGAGCTGACCGGCGCTCCCCGTGAGCTCCAGATCGCCCGAGCCGTCGAGCGAGGCGGTCAAGACGGGCGCGCTGCCCTCGAAGCGCAGATCGCCCGAGCCGGAAACGCGGACCAGCACGGGCTCGGTCTCGTCGAAGCGATAGGCATCGACGTCGCCCGAGCCTTTCAAGGTCAACGCGCGGAGGTGGGGCATGGTGACGCGCACGTGCGGGCCGGACACGATGCCGTAGACGGTCTCGTCGAGATCGATGTGCAAGACATCGTTCACGACGTCGGTCTTCACGTCATCGAGCAAGTTGGAGTCGATGCTGACGGTCAGCGAGAACGTGTCTCCGCGCTCGATCAACACATCCAAACTGCCGCGGCTCTCCACCGCGCTGAAAGCGCCGACCGACCGCGGCTCCTCCACGCGCTTGCCGTTACCCTCGATTCCCCAGCACGCGCTGAGCAGCGGGAAGATCACGATCCACGACCGGATACCTGAACGCATGGGGCGACCTCACGTGTCTAACGAAGCTTGCACCTCGGTGCCCGTCCGCGAGGCGATCGTTCAAAGCGACGAGCGACGAAGGTCGGCTTGGCCATTCATGGGCAAACGCGGCCCGCTCTTGACGTCGGTAATTTACCCGGGTAATAATAGGTGGATGGAGCAAGGCAGCAGCTACTCGGTGTTCGCCGGGCCGCGTCACATCATTACGGGCGATCTGCAGACTGTGCTCGTGCGGACGAAGGAATTTCTCGAGCGCAGCGACGATCCGAACGTGCTCGTCTTCGACGACGAGAGCGGGCGTCAGGTGGAGTTCGATTTTCGCGGCAGCGTGGACGAGGTGCTCGCCCGCGAGATGCCGGCGCCGCGCTCGGGGCCGGGCCGTCCGAAGCTCGGCGTCGTCAGCCGCGAAATATCGCTCTTGCCGCGCCATTGGGACTGGCTCGAGAGCCAGCCGAACGGCATCTCGGCCGCGCTGCGCCGGCTGGTCGAAGAGGCGAGCAAGCGCGAGCCCGCGAAGCAGCGAGCACGGCGCGCGCGCGAGGCGGCGGGGCGCGTGATGACGGCGTTGGCGGGTGATTTGGCGGGCTTCGAGGAGGCGCTACGCGCGCTCTACGCCGGAGACGGCGAGCGCTTCCGCCGGCTCATTCGCAAGTGGCCGGCCGACATCCGCGCCCACTTGGCGCGCGTGACGGAACACGCCTTTGCGGTGAGCTCGTGCGCGTGACGGAGCACGCCCTTGCGGTGAGTTCGCGCGCGTGGCGGAGCACGCCTTCGGTGAGTTCATGCGCGTGATGGGCACCGTTCGCGGTGAGCTCGTCCGCGAGCGCACTCGCATCGCGACCTTACTCCGCGTAGATCATCTTGCGCGTCATGCCGCCGTCGATGACGAAGTTCTGCCCGGTGACGAAGGCCGCTTCGGGCGAGAGCAGCCAGGCGACCATGGCCGCGACGTCATCCGGGCGACCCACGCGTCCGACCGGATGCTGGCGATGATCGACGTCGCGCAGCGGCGGCGCGTCGCTCGGGGTGGCTTTGAGCTGGCGCGTGTCGATCCAGCCGGGGCTGATGGCGTTGACGCGAATCTGCGGACCGAGGCTCAGCGCGAGCGCGTGCGTGAGCGAGAGCAGCCCGCCTTTGCTGGCTGCGTAGGCCTCTTGGTTCGGCTCGGATTGGAGCGCGCGCGTCGACGCGATCTGCACGATCGACGCGCGCGCGGAGTTACGGAGCGCGGGGATCGCGTGCTTCACGCACAAGAATGGCCCGGTCAGGTTCACGCGCAGCGTGCGCTCCCAAGCCGCCAGCTCGAGCTCCGGCACGGGCGCGTTGTACGGGTCGCTGATGGCGGCGTTGTTGACGAGCGCATCGATGCCGCCGAACTCCAGTAAGGTCGCCGTGATGGCGGCATGGACCGAGCTCTCGTCGCCGACGTCTACGTCGAGCACCAGCACGCCTTGTGAGGGCAAGTCGTCGCTCACCACTTCGCGCGCCGTTCCGTC
>CAZYWR010001497.1:0-6323 GCA_964651185.1 uncultured Polyangiales bacterium | reverse complement strand
TGTGAGCACGCGCATCGCCTGCCGAATTCGAACTTAGCGCTCCGATGCGCGCGCGACGGAGCGATAAGGTGGGTAGGTGGTCACGTGTTGTCGGCGTACGCCCCATCCAACCGTTGCTTGAGGTGATGCGATGCCTGCATTGGCCGATCTGACCCTGCCGCAAGTTGGGATTCGCGTAGAGCGCAGGGTGCTCGAAGAAGTGTGTCGCGCGACGCTGGTGACGTGCCAGCGGCTCGGCGTCGTGCGCGACGATCGCATGAGCGAGGGCAAATATCGCGCGGGTCGGTTCGAGCTCTTGTCTGCGCTCGCGTATCCTCATGCCGATCTGCACGCCCTCACGTTGTGCAACGATTTCCTTACCTATCTCTTCTACGTCGACGATCAGGCCGAAGAAGACGAGAGCTACGGCAAGCGGCCGGAGCTCTTGCGCCGCTACTTCGAAGGCCATCTGCGCGCCCTGCGCACGGGGCACGCCGTAGCGCCAGAAGACGCCGCCGGTCGGCTGCTCTTGTACATTCGCGAACGAGCGTTGGCGCGAGCATCCCAAGCTTGGCTCGCGCGCTTTGCGAATGACGTGGAGGATTACCTGCTTCGGGGCACGCTCGGCGGCGCGCACCACTGGACCGCGGGCACGGTCCCGGCGTTCTCGGAATACGTCGCGCAGCGGGCTTGGGACTCCGCGGTGATGTGCACCCAGGACTTGCTCGAGATCGCGGGTGCTGGCGAGCTCCCGGGAGAGCTCCTCGCGCGCGCGCCGTTCCGCGAGCTGCGCCGGCTTTGCACGAACGTCGTGGCTTTCACGAACGACCTCGTGTCGTATCCCAAGGAGGTGCAGCGTCATCGCAGTCCGAACAACCTCGTGCACGTCATCAGCACGCACGAGCGGCGCCCGTTCGCGAACGCGCTCGAGCGCGTGATCGAGCTGGTAAACAAAGACGTGGCGGCCTTCGAGCAGGTCGCGGCCCGGCTCTCAGTGCGGGATCCGGATACGGAGCTGCGGCTGCATCGCTACCTCGCGGGTCAGCGCGCGTGGATGAGCGGCAATCTCTTGTGGTCGCTCGCGACCGGTCGCTACGCGGACGAGCAGTCGCCGTTCCCCGAGCTACGACCGGACGCGGCCCCGTTCGGCGCGAGCGCGCTCCGGCAGCTCGGGGCCTAGGGCGTTTTTCACGCGCGTCGACGGCGCCGGGCTCGGCACCCGTTCATGCCATCTCGGCGTACGCCCGTCGACTCAGCGCGCGGGGACGATCGTGCCGTAGCTAATCGTGAAGGGCACGACCTGCACCCCCAGCTCTCCGATCAAGGCGCTGGGCATCTCTGCGCTGTCGTCATCGACCGAGCCGCTCACCTCCAGGAATCCGGGAGGAGAGTTCAAGAGACCGCCGATGCCGCTCGCGTCCGTGGCCGTCGCGGTGTTGCTGATGACCCCGCTGTCGACGTAGAGCACCGTGATTTGGTCTTGATGCTGCATCGGCGTGAGGCGCACGCCCGCCGCGGGACGGCCATCGCAGTCGAGCGTCGTGATGAAGACGTTCCCGGTAGTCGGGTCGAAGTTGCCGCCGGCCGCTTCCGTGAGCGTCGGAACGGCCGCGGTCGGAATGAGCGGCAGCGGGATGGGAGTCGCCACGTCTGCTTGGATCGGCGGGTTGAAGAACAGCAGCGCGGGCGCGAACGTGGGGATGTCGCAGCCTGCGTCCGGCGCATCCGGCTGACAGGTGGGCGCGAGCGAGCACAACATGGGCGCGAGATCGCCGAACGCCATCTCATTCGTGCACGCGGCCTGCGGGGTCGCCACTTTGAGATAGCCGTCGAACCCCGTGCCCAAAGTGCCGCCGGTGGGGACGTCGAACGCGAGCTCTCCGTGGGTGTCCTGGATCGCGGTCTGAATGGGCTTCGCGCAGTTCACGTCCTTCTTGTTACAGAGGCTCGCCGTCAGACCGGTGACCGGCTCCGCGCAGTTGGTGCTGACGAAGTTGCAGGCTTGCACGCGCACCCTCGCGCTGCCGCCTCGCGGGCTCGTGGGCGCAGGCGGGCTCATCAAACAGCGCCAGGGGCCGACCAGCTTGGGATGGGCGGGGATATCGAGCACCTGCGCGCACGCGCTCAGCGCCGCCAGCACCGCCACCAGCGCGAGCCGAGCCAGAGAGAAGCGCGAAGAGCTCACTTACCACCTTCCTGCGAGGCTCGCGCCCGCGCCGCGCGCGGAGGCGTAGGGCGTGAAGTGGACGCCCGCCGCGTCGGCCTCGGCGCTCCCGTGCCCGCCGAACACCAGAAAGCCCGTGCCGAGCGCGACCAGCGCACCCCCGGCGGCGAAACAAGCGGTGGCGACCGTCGCGGCATTCGAGGCGTCGTGCGCGGCGTCGACGCCGCGCTGCGTGCGACAAGCATCGCCGTTGCACATACCCTTCGCCACGTCGGCGTCGGACTTGGCCGACAGCCCATAGGCGATGCCGACGCCGATGCCGGCCAACCCGAGCGCGCCGGTCGCCAAGCCACTGATTTGCAGGCTCGAGAGGCGCCGTGCGCGCTCGTGTGCGGCCGTCGGGAGCGGCTGGGCCTGCGGTGGCGGACGAGACGCCGCCGCTTCGCTGACCGCGAGCTCGCGCAGCGCCAACAAGCGCTCGTTCGCGATGCGCACGTGCTCGGCGTCGGCGCCGGGGTCCGTGATGTAGCGGCGATAGAAGTTCGCGGCGAGCTCGCGATCGCGGAGCTTCGCGTCGTAGATGCGCGCGAGGTTGTAGAGCACGCCGGCACTCGGCGCGATCCGCAGCGCTTGCAGGTACAGACTGACGGCGCCGGGATAATCGTGCCGCTCGTAGGCGTCGTACGCTTCGGCGGCATAGCGCTCCGCCTCGGCGACGTCGTTCGGCTTGGTTTCGCCACCTTCGCGCGCCGTGGCCGCAGCCTCGCCATCCTCGGCGCGCGCCAGCGGGGTGCTCGCGACCAGCGCGGCGAGCGCGAGCGCGAACCATCCAGCGTTCGTCTGGAGTCGTCCCATCATGGTCGTTTACTCGATGATTCGTACCTGCGGCTCGAGCTCATCGATGATGCGTACCGCGGGAGGCGTGCTTTGTGCCGGCGCAGCCGCGGGGGTGGCGGCCCTCTCGTCGCTGGCTGCGTTCGCTGTCGTCGAGCTCGGTATGGGCGCGGCCGCGCGCGCCGTCGGCGAGAGCCCGGCGGGCGTGGCCAGAGCCTCTCGTGCCGGTGCACGCGTCGCGGTCACCCTCGGCGCGCCCGCGAGATTGCGCGCATCGGCGCTCGGCAGGTCCGCGAGGTTGCGCGCAGCAGCGCTCGGCAGGTCCGCGAGATTGCGCGCAGCAGCGCTCGGCGCGCCTGCGAGATTGCGCGCAGCAGCGCTCGGCAGGCCCGCGGGGTTGCGCGCAGCGGCGGCTGACGCGCGTGCGCCCGCCGGCTCCGCAGCGACCTGAGGACGCGTGCGAACGGCTTCGCCAGCCGGCTTCGCGGCACTCGTCACCACCATGCCGCTCGTCGCGCTCGCGGGCGCTGGCAGCGGTGTCAGCTCGATGTGGCTCGGCGGCGGCCCGTTGCGGAAGCGCACGCGATGCGGCGCGTATCCGTCCGCGAGCACCTGGAGCTCATGAAAGGCGCCGTCTTTCGGCAGCTGACCGCGATAGCGGCCCGCGCCTACGCGCCGGCCGTCGAGCACGAGTGCAGCCACTTCGGGTGTGGTCTGCACGTCCAACGCGAATTCGTGGTCGCGCGCGGCCCAAGCCAGGTCCGCATTCCGCGGGTGTGCGTGCCGGAACCCGAGCGGCGCCCCAACCAACCACAGCGCGCCGACCGCCACGGCCGCGAGCGCTGTCCAGCGCCAACGTCGCGCGCGACGATCGCGCGGCGCAGGCGTGAAGTGGTCGCTGCGCACGTACGGCGCGGGCACCCGAAACGCCTCGCTGGGCTGCTCCGCTTCGAGCGCGAGCTCGCTGGCCCAGTACGCGCGCACGGACTCGCTCGCGAACGGGACCAGCGCGAGCGCGAGGTCGCGCATCGACGCGAAGCGCTGGCTCGGATGGCGCGCCATGGCGCGCAAGATCACCGCCTCCAGACCTTCGGGCAGCGCGATGTGCTCCGAAGGCGGCCGAAAGGAGTGATACGCCACCGAGCGCAGTACGTCGTTGGGGGTGGCACCATCGCGCGGCAAGTGGCCGGTGAGGCCTTCGTACAAGAGCACGCCGAACGCGTATTGGTCCGTGCACACGTCTGGGGTGTCGCCCAGCACCTGCTCCGGCGACATGTACGCAGGCGTGCCGGTGATGCGCGATTCGCGCGTCGCGCGCCGCGCGTCCACCGCGATCGAGATGCCGAAGTCGAGCACCTTCGGGATCACGCGCCGGCCTTCGCGGTGCAAGAGGATGTTGTCGGGCTTGAGGTCGCGATGGACGATGCCCTGCTCGTGGCCCTTCTCCATGGCCGATGCCACCGGAAGCAGCAGATCGACGAGCTCGCGATAAGGGAGCGCGCCCTGACGCGCGTAGAGCGCGCTCAAGCACTCGCCTTCGAGCAGCGCCATCACCAAGTAGGGCAGGTCGTCGGCGACACCGACATCGGTCACATCGACCACGTTGGGATGGCGAATGCGCGCGGCGTTTTCGCCTTCGTTCACGAAGCGCGCTCGCGCCGCGGGGTCGCGCGCCAGCTCTGGCCGCAGGACTTTGAGCGCCACGCCCTTCTTCAACTCGACGTGGATCGCCTCGTACACCTGCGACATGCCGCCCTCGCCGATCCAACGCACGACGCGATAGCGGCCGAAGCAGGCTCCAGGCCTGAGAAAGCACGAGCTGGCGAGCGGCGCAGCGGCTTCGCGCGCACGCGTGGAGATGCGCGCTGTCAAGACGTGGGGCTCGGTGTGTGAGCTCGCGGCGAACGAGGCATGCCGGCGTGCGACGGAGGACGCCGTCGCGTCGTACGAGGAGTCCACGGCACGCGCTTGCGCGGCCTCCGCCGTCGTGAGCTGGGGAATGCGATCCGGTGCGGTGTCGTCTACGTCGTGCATCGTCATCCGAGACCCCGCATTGGCTCCGTCTCGACCATAGCACCAGTCGTGGCCACACGAGCGCGCGGGAGTGTGCGAGGACGCGCGTGAACGCGTTGTCTCGAGAACGTTGCGAGACGTGCACGGATAGGTCGCTCGCCCTGAGATTCAGCTTGTTTTTCACGCGCGAAGCGCGCGGCGCGTGCTCACTGCGCTTCGCGCAGGGACAACTCGTGCACGAACAGACTCGCGCGGGCGATGCGCGACAGCTCTGTGATGAGTCGTTCGGCGATTTGCTCTTTCGAGCCGCCGAGCGCTTGGCCCAGCACCGGGAGCGCCGCAGTCGCGCTCACGGTGAGCGTCACCACGTGCAGGATGTAGGCCTCGGGGTCTACGTTCCCCGGGACCTGTCCGCTACCTTGGCTCTTGCGAATATAGTCCGCGATCAGGGTGACCCAAGGCGTCAGCGTCTGCGCCAGACGGCTCTGCATTTGCTGTGGACGATCGAGCAGCTCGCGGATGACCAGACGCGCACGATCTGGATCTTCGCGAAAGAACGAAATCAGCTCCGCCGTGACGGCTTCGAAGAAGTGCGCGCGCCGGCTCGTGACCGCCTCGAGCAGCCGCGGCAGCACCTCCGTCCAGTGCTCGAAGACGCCGTCGAGGACGCCGCGCAAGAGGTCGTTCTTCGAGGGAAAGTGGTGCAAGAGCGAAGGCTTCTTCACGCCCACTTCATCTGCGATCTCCTGCAGCGATGTGGAGTCGAAGCCCTGGCGCGCGAAGCGGCGCGTCGCGACCCGGAGGATGTGCGTGCGAACGTCCACGGCGACTACCAACTGGTTTGTAATAGACTACCATGTGGTAGTCCAGCGATTGCGTCAAGAGACCGCACAGATCCTAAATTAGCGCCCGACAGCTTGCGCTGTCTCTACCGTGTGGCAGTTACTCGGCAACCGCGCGGTAGGGCGTACTGCGCGGCCAGGAGCGTGGGTATGTCGGTTTCGAATCGCCACATTCTCGAGCAAGGTGCGGCGCTCGGTGCGCTCGGCCGCGTGGCGCTGCGCACGTTCGAGCAGCAGGTCCTGGGTAAGAAGCCGCCGAAGAGCGCACCGGCGCTGCCGGGCCCGACGTTCAGCGCGCAGTTGCCTCCGCGCAGCCCCGAGCTCATCCGAGCGTACCTCGAGAACGTGGGCGGCGATCCGGGCGCGTACCGGAATACGCTGCCCGCGCACTTCTTTTCGCAGTGGAGCTTCGGAGTCGCCAGCCAGGCGCTCGAGGGCCTGCCCTACCCGATGGCGCGTGTCCTCAACGTGGGCTGCAACCTCGAGCTGCG
>CAZYWR010001496.1:0-3131 GCA_964651185.1 uncultured Polyangiales bacterium | reverse complement strand
CGCCAGCGGCTGGCTCGAGCGCGCTTCCGTGGTCGTGTGCAGGCGCGGATCTGCGCCCCCGCCCGCGCCCTTCCTTGGCCTGCGCCGCGGCCTCGCGCGCCTGCAGCTGACGCAGGTCCATGGTGAAGGTGTCGGTCGGCTCGGGTTCATCGAAAGCCGGTCGCACTGCGCCAAAGGGCACGAGTGCGAGCCCTAGCTCCTGGGCACTCTGAAAGCGCTCGGCCGCGGTTTTGGCGAACGCGCGCCGCACGATCTCTTCGAGCGCGCGCGGCACGTCCTTGCGAAATGCCTTCAACGGCGCCGCCTCGCCGGTGAGGATGCGCGTGCACAGCTCGGGCAGGCTCGCACCCTCGAACGGTCGATGTCCCGCGAGCATCTCGTAGAGCATCACACCCACCGCATACAGATCGACACGGGGATCGCGCCCCGTAGCCCCCTGGATCTGCTCCGGGCTCGCGTAGCACGGCGTGGCCATGGTCAGACCGGTCGGCGTGAGATCGGCCTCTTCGTCGCGCTCGGCCACCGAGTCTGCGAACGTGCTGATGCCGAAGTCGACGACCTTCACGAAGTCGCGCTCGCCTTGGCGGACGGTGAGTAAGATGTTCTCGGGCTTGAGATCGCGGTGGATCACGCCGCGCCGATGCGCTGCCGCCAGCGCCGCGAGGATCTGCCCGGCGACCCGGGCCGCGCGCGCGATCGGCATCGGGCCCTCGCCGAGCAACTTCTTCAAGCTCGCGCCGCGCACGTACTCCATCACGAGAAAGGGCGCGCCGTTGGCGTCCCGGCCCAAATCGAGGACCTCGACGATGTGGGGATGGGCGATGGCGACCGTGGCGCGCGCTTCGCGTTGAAAGCGCTGCATCGCGATGCGATCGCCAGCCAGATTTTGGTGCAGCAGCTTGACCGCGACCACCTTGCCGATGCGCACGTTTTCGGCCTTGTAGACCGTCCCCATACCGCCGTGGCCGAGCGCCCGCACGAGCCGGTACTTGCCCGCTATCGTGGTGCCGACGAGCGCCTCGACGGCGGCCGGCGGACGCCTGCTACGTAACGCAGCTTTCGAGAAGCTGGAGCTCATGTTGGCGGTCTTCGCCAGGATAACCGGCCTACTCAGGTGCCGTCAGCGCAGTTCGCAACTCCGGCGCGCTCGCGCCGATAGGAAGCGCAAATGGTCGCCCTGCGCACGCTCCTGCCTGTACTCACCCTTACAGCGACACAAGCCTGCTTTCGCGGGCCGCCCGCGGATGCGGAGGCGCGCGCCGCGCCGCGCGAGCTCGCGCTGCGAGATCCAGACGGGGCTGCCTTCGCGCTCAGCGAAGCGCCCCGCGACCTCGCCCTCTACGTAGGCTTCGGCGACACCCCGCCCGCGCATGCCGAGCTGAACCTGCTGCTCGTGCGCGGCATCCTGAGCCCGACGTTCGTAAGCCAGCTCAGCGCCGCGCGCTTGCGAAGTGTGGTGATGGCGCGCATGGTGCCCCTTGCGCTCACCCGTCTGGGCGACCAGCTCGAGGCTCGCCCCGCGCAGCCGCTTGAGCCGGGCGCGCGCTACAGCTTGCTGTGGGCTGTCCCGGAGGCGCCCGCATCCTTCACGCTCGCCGTGTCTTCCAGTCCTGCGCTCGGAGCGCGCTTGGTCGAGACCTGGCCGGGTTCGGGCGAAGCAGCCGTCCCGCAGGATCTTTCTCGCGCGCTGCTCCGCTTCGACGGCCAGCTGAACGGCGACCCCGCGGCGCACATCACGCTGCGCGATCGATCGGGGACGGCGATCGAGGCCGCCGTCGAGGTCGCGGCCTGCGCAACGCTCGGCCTGCCGGCCGGTGATTGCGTCTGGGTCGTGCCGCATGCGCCGCTGACGCCCGGAGCGCGCTACGACTTGACGATCGACGGGGGACTGCAGACCTTGACGGGCGCCGCCCTCGCCTCCTCGAGCGTGTCATTTACCATCGCGCAGCACGAAGATCGCGAGCCGCCTACGTTCGTGGCCGGCACGTGCGCGAGCGACGAGAGCCCGATCGGGGCGCTGTGCCTGCGCGCCCAGGAGACGACCTTCAGCGTGCGCGGGACCGTGGACGAGGCGGCTTGGCTGTCGATCGCGGTCGACACGGACGGCAACGCGCAGGTAGCGACCTTGAGCTACGCAAACAGCTTCGAGCTCGCGCAAGTGCCAGCGCCAGGTGCGGCCACCGTCGTGCTGCAAGCGCGCGATATGGCCGGCAACTTGCGCGAACAGGTGCTGCCCGTCGCGACGGCCCCCGATCTGCCCGCGCTCTCGATCGAGGAGGTGCGCGCGGATCCCCTCGGCAAGGAGCCGGCGCAAGAGTACGTCGAGCTGCTAAACTACGGGCGAGAATCCATTTCGCTGATGGGCTTCAAGCTGAGCAAAGACCCCTCCGAGGCGGGCCGTGCGCTGCTCGGCGCGCTCGCGCTCGCGCCCGGAGAGCGTGCGCTCGCCGTCGGCCCAGACTTCGACCCGCGCGATTTAAGTGATGGCGCGCTCCCGAGCGGCCTGAAGATCGTGCGCCTCGAGGGGTCGCTCGGGTTGGCCAACGCGGGCGCGAATTTGTTTTTGCGCGACGGGCGTGGCCGCCGTGTGTCGGCCGCGACGGCGCTCGCGTCGTTGATCGAAGGTCAGTGCAGCGCGCGCAGCGCGAGCGATCGCCGCAGCGGGGCGCCCGCCGCCTTCGAGCTCGATCCGGACGGGAGCTGCACGCCCGGGGCGCCCACGTTCGACCAACCATGAGCGCCGCACGTCCTGAGGCACGCGAGCAAGTGCTGCAGGGCGCGGTGGAGTCGGTCGTCTACCAGAGTCGGGATGGCGCGTTCTCGGTGGTGCGCTTCGTCTTGGAGGCAGACGCCAGCGAGCTCACGGTCGTCGGCGACCTCGGCAACGTGAGCAGCGGGGAGACCTTGCGGCTGCGCGGTCGCTTCGTCGATCACCCGCAGCACGGCCGGCGCTTTCAGGTCGCGAGCTTCACGCCCGTGCTGCCCTCTTCGAAAGATGGCATCGCGCGCTACCTCGGCTCCGGCTTGATCCCGGGTGTCGGCAAGCAGCTCGCGGAGCGTTTGGTCGCGCAGTTCGGCGAACAGGCGCTCGACGTGATCGCCACCCAGTCGGGCAAGCTGCGCGACGTGCC
>CAZYWR010001495.1:0-2122 GCA_964651185.1 uncultured Polyangiales bacterium | reverse complement strand
ACGAACCGATCTACGGACAAGGCGGCGACAACGCCCAGGACGACTCGGACGATTCCGCGGACGCGGGCAGCCCGAAGGGCTCCCAAGACGCGGGCAAAGACGCAGGCCACAAAACGCTTTTGGACGCGAGCTTGGGCGCGGGCGGAGGGAGCGGCCACAAAGACGCGACCACCTTCGACAATGCTTGTTACAGCACGCCCATCACGGTCCAGCCCAACTCGCCCCAGTTCCTGATCGTGCTCGACCGCTCTTCGAGCATGATCGGCCTCGGGCCGAACGGCGGTCTGCGCTGGCAGCCGTCGGTCGCAGCGGTCAAGCAGTTCACCTCGCAACTGACGCAAACCATCGATTTCGGGCTGATGCTATTCCCCGGCCCGAGCATGAACATCTTCGATCCCAACGCCGGTTGTACCGCTGGGACTATCAACGTGCCGATCGACCTCAACACCGCGGACGCGATCGGCAACGCGATGGATCAGCTGCCGCCGGACCTCGGTCAGACGCCCACGGCGGCGACCATGCAGGCGGCGCTCGACCTGTTGGACGTGACGAGAGCAGATAGTGCGATGGCGCCGACTTACGTGCTGCTGATCACGGACGGCCAGCCCAACTGCGGTAAGAACGGCTCCGACACGGGCGCCGACGACATCGCGGCGGTCGATGACGTGCTCGACCAGCTGCTCATGGCGAACATCAAGACCTTCGTGATCGGCTACGACATGGCCAGCAATCCGCCGCTGGCGGCGAACATGGAGGAGTTCGCCCAGCACGGCGGAACCGAGCACGCGCTCGCGGTCGAGGATGAGCAGAGCCTGATCGACAAGCTCACGGGCATCGCCGGCGCGACCGTCTCCTGCGAGGTCGATCTGTCCGGAGACGACGTCGACATGATCGACCCGATGTTCCTGCGCGTCGAGATCGACGGCCAAACCTACAACTACGGCACGGATTGGACGCTCGACGGCAAGAAGGTGATCCTGACCGACGGCGCGTCCGCGTGCTCGAAGCTGCGCGACGCGAAGGTCCACAAGCTTGACGTCACGCGCGAGTGCGAGCCCGTTCTCACGCTGTGAATGCCGCGGTAGCCGTCGGTGCCGCGCCCCGTAGAATGGCGACGTCGCTCTAGATCGCGATCACGCAGGCGCCGCAGTCGAGCACGCCGCCGCAGCCGTCGGGGCTGAAGCCGCACTGCGCGCCCAAGCTTTGGCAGGTCGCCGGCGCGCACGGCGGCGGCACCGGCGGCTGATTGCCGATGCATGCGCCGAGATCGAACAGCATGTAGAGCAGCACCTTCTCTTGCGGCGTCAGGATGCCGTTGTTGCCGGTGGCAGCGTCTTCGCAATGGGTGGGGAACACCGAGCTGGCGTACGGACTCAGGCCGCCTCCGACCGAAACGTGAAAGCCGGAGTAGGCCACGCGTCCGCAGCTCGCGTCCGCCGGCGCCGCGAAAGGCGTGTTGAACGAGAACTGTTGCACGCGCTGGGTGCCGTCGCGCAGCACCACGAAATCTTCGCTCCCCGTGTTGAGCGCCGTGCATTGGCTGCGCGGCTCGCGGATCATGAAGTTGTAATCGTTGTCGGTGGGGCTGTTGACGTCGGCGACGGTGGTCACGCCCTCGCGCACCATCCAGGCCGCGAAGCTCTGGATGTGCGGGCTCGCCAACGGGCGTTGCAGCGAGATCCGCCCCGTCCCCGTGGTGGCGGAGTTGAGCGTAGTTTCCCAGCTCGCAGCTTGTCCGAGCCCGGTCGCGATGGGCGCGCTGTTCATGTACGGCTGGGTGCCGTTGCCGTAGAGCCAGCTGAAGCTCAAGTGGCTCGCGAACAGGCGGCCGCCGCGGTTCACGAACTCGCGCACGTTCGCGCCGTACTGGTTGCGCTGGGTGAAGTTGCGCGAGGGATCGCCGTCCCAATCTTGCCCTTCGCAGTCGGAGACGACCATGTCGTAGCGCTCGAGCCGCGCAAGATCGGAGTAGAGCGCCGCGTCGAAGGGCGTGCTGTCGTCGATGCGCGCGCCCGCCGCGGTCTGGCTGGTCGGGCCCCCGCGGTACAAATGCACGTGCGCTGGCGCCGAGCCGTCCGCGCCCGGATCGCCGAACTCTTCGCTGCCGATGCCCATCTTTCGG
>CAZYWR010001494.1:0-3302 GCA_964651185.1 uncultured Polyangiales bacterium | reverse complement strand
AGCTGCTCGCGCGCATCGGCCATCCGACGCGCCTCTCCGAGGTCGGCGTGAAGGCCGGCGATCTGGCGGCGTGCGCCGAGCTCGCGTTGGCCGACGCAGCCACCAGCACCAATCCCCGCGCGCCACGCTCGGCGGACGAAGTCATCGGCGTCTATCGCGAGGCCTTGTAAGCCGGACAGCAGGCCGGGAGCGCCCGCAGTCGGTGAGCGGACCTACATCAGCTGCCTCCGTGCGTGCTTTGCGAGGCAGGTCACGCGAAAGCTCCTCGCCAGGTACGAACACGGCAGGATTGTGGCAGTGTCTTTCTGCGCTCTCACTGGTAAGCAAGGGAGCGCACGAGCAGTACACGGTGAGGCCGTCGTCCGATCGCCGCCTCGCCCGCCCCCCAGACGCACGGTTCTCGATCGATGGTCGCTTCTTCCCAGCTTCGCTCACGCGCTTCGCTTTTGACTTTGCGGCGTGCGCTCGACCTCGCCCTGCTGGCGCTCGCCACGATGCTGGGCTGTTCGCTGCTCATCGATCCGTCCGAGACTTATCCGCGCTGTGCGCGCAGTGACGGCGGGCCAGAAGTCTGTCCCGCCGGGCTCGAGTGCTCTCAAGGCCGCTGCCGTCCGATCTGCGGGGCGGAGATCTGCGGAGACAACCTCGACAACGACTGCGACAAGCTGATCGACGAAGCGGAGCCGAACGCGGTCGAGATCTGCGGCGATCATGTCGACAACGACTGTGACGGGCGGATCGACGAGAGCGACCCGCGGGTCCCGGAGATCTGCGGCGACGGCGTCGACAACGACTGCGACGGGCAGATCGACGAAGGCGCCGACCACGATCTGGACGGCTACACGTGGTGCGGCGACACGCGCAGCGCGACCGGGGGCAAGGACCTGGTCGACTGCGACGACTTCAACCCGATGGTGCACCCGAAAGCACCGGAGATCTGCGACGGCCTCGACAACGACTGCAACGGCTCGATCGACGAGGTGAGCGCGACCCCACTTTGTCCGGAGGGCCAGCAATGCCTGAGCCAGCACTGCGTCGTGCCCAGCTGCGCCATCGAGAACTCGGGCGTGACGTGCGGCGCGACCGAACGTTGCGACCTGACGCTCCAGCTCTGCGTGGCGGCCCAAGTCTGCTCGAATAGCTCGTGCGCGGCCGACGAATATTGTGACCAGGTGACCCACGCCTGCCGCAAAAAGGACCCGTTGGCGAACGGTATGCCGTGCCTCTCGGACGACGACTGCGCCTCGCAGAGCTGCATCGACGCCGCGGCGCTGCGCTACGAGAGCGGCTCGCGCGTGTGCGGCCAGGCCTGCTGCGACGACGCCCAGTGCGGGCCGAACGAACGTTGCTTCTCCTCCGGCACCGGCGCCCGCTCCTGTTTGCCGAACGAGATCTATCCGCCGACCGTTCTCACCCAGTGCACGACCGGGGCGGTCTGTCAGGCGCCGGCCATCTGTGCGCTCGATAAGAATCAGAAGCTTCAGCAATCGCCGTTCGTGCAGCGCAACGAGCTGGTCACGAGCGCCTGTCGCTCGGACGATCTCGGCCACAGCGACGTCGGTGAGGCCTGTCTGACCTACCTGTCCTGCAACTCGAAGATCTGCGTGCCGGGCGGGAACTTGGGGCAGGTCTGCTCGCAGCCGTGCGGCAAGTCGCAAGACTGTCAGGCCTTCGCGAAGACCCAAACGGGCTTTCTTACCGGCGCTGTCCCTTACGCCTACTGCCGCTACACCACGGTGAGCCTCGACCCGACGTTGGCGGTGCCCGATTACGCCTCCGTATGCGTGATCGATCCGGGCGGCGAGACGGGGCAGGGCCAGCACGGCGCCGAGTGCGCGAGTGCCGCAGAGTGCCAGGATCGCGGCTGCGTGGGCGCCACGTCGACGAAGAAAGGCCGCTGTACCCCGACCTGCTGTAGCGACCAAGACTGCGGCTACACCATCACCGGGCAACAGATCCACTGCCGGCCGTTCGCGTTCGGCGTGAGCTACGAGATGCGCTGCGAGCTGTGAAGCGGAGCGCGCGATCCGCAGGTCGTCGCCCAGCGATATGGCAGGGGCGGAGGCCGGCGCGTCGGGTGGCTGTTCGGCCGCTCGCTTCAGGGGGCAGCAGGCGGGGGGCTCCCCGCGGCTGCTGTGGGTGCGGGCGCGACGCCGGCCTCGGTTCCGCCTTGCTCCGCCAGGGCCGCGGCCTCGCGCTCCTTGGCTTCCCGGCGTGCGAGCGCCTGCGTCAGGCGTTCTGCCTCTTCCTCTTTATCGGGCGGACCGATGTTGCGCTCCTGGAAGAACGACTTCACGCGTTTCGAGTCGCGCACGTGCGCGACGGGCGCCTGCGTGAGATCCCAGTAGCGCACCGCCGTCCAACCCGGAGGCAGCTTGGGCTCGAGCCACTCGAACAGGTACTGCGCGTCCTTGGGGGCGAGGTTGGCGCAGCCGTGCGACTTGGTCATGCCGAATCGATCGTGCCAGTACGCGCCGTGCAGCGCGTTGTGCGCTTGGAAGAACAGCACCCACGGCACGCGGTTCACGTAGTAGGGCTCGTCGTCGTAGTCCTGCGACTTCATCGTGATCGCGCTGGCCTTGCCCCAGATCGGGTAGTCGCCGCGCGGCGTGTGGTTGGGCTCGCGACCCGAGGAGGTAAGGGTCGCGTAGACGGGCTGATCGTTCAGGTACGCGACCACGACCTGCTCGCCCAGATCGACGTCGATCCACTGGGTCTGCTGGCCCGTGCCCGCGGGGCGCTCGATCTTTCGCACTTCGTTCAGGTGGTCCGCTTTGATGTAGCGGCCTTCGCCGATCTTGAGCCAACGCACTTTGCCTTCGAGGTGCTCCTCGAGCACGTCGACGCGCGTGCGGCGCGCGAGCTCGTCGAGCTTCTTACCCTTGGGCGCATCGAACACGGGCGCTTTCATCGGCGCCACCCAACCGAACGGCAAATGCGTGCTGGCGTCGAGCTGGACGCCCTGCCACGCGGAGTAGTTCTTGACCTCCATCGTGCCTCGGACCGGCACCACCTTGCCGTCGACGGTCACGAAGTAGCTCTCGCCGTCGAACTTCTCGATGGTCGGCCCGAGCGCGATCGTGTCGCCGCGCGCGAGCTGGCGCTCCGGGTCCGCGTGGTTCCACAAATCTTCGACCGAGCGCCACATCGGCAGGTACGTGTCCTGCGCGACGATCACCATGGCGTAGCGATAAGGCACGGGCGTCCCGGGGACGACCTGCAGCACCGACTCGGTCGTGACGGGCTCCGCCGTGGGCTTCGTATCCGCCGAGCAGACCCAGCCGAACGGCTCGAGCGCGTAA
>CAZYWR010001493.1:0-7155 GCA_964651185.1 uncultured Polyangiales bacterium | reverse complement strand
CCCGCCGTCGCTGAACGCGAGCGACACGCTCTCGATGTGCTCAGGTCCGTAGAAGGGCACGCGCCCATCGACGACGAAGCGGGCGCGTTCGGCCGCGAACATCGTGAACCACGAATCCTGCATCGAAGCGAGCACGCGCGGCGTCGCGCCGTAGCGCGCGAGCGCGCTCCCGCTGCCTCGGGGCAGACCCGCGAAGGACATGCCGATGCCGACCGGCAGCTCGGGCGGCAGCGTCGCGCTCGCGAGCGGTACGGCCGCGCTCACGGCGAGACTCGCGCTCGCGAACAGCCAGGCGAAGCGCCGACCGGGCAGCGCCGCTGACACGCCCGCCACGCCGATGCCGATCAACGGCGCGCTCAGCAACATGAACTCGGCGACGAAGCGGATGGAGCGAAAGCTCGCGACCCCGAGCAGCACGGCCATCGCCAGCGCGGCCCGTGTGCCTTCGGCGTGGCGCACGAGGCGCGGCGCGAGCACGGTCAGCAGCGCGCCTTGCAGCGCGGGCCCGAGCTGGAACCAGGCAGGATCGGTCTCGCGCCAGGGCAACCATTCCGTGATCAGCCGGCGGTAGCGAGGATCGGCGACGTGATCGAGCGCGTCGAGCACGATCGCGGGCCCGTAAGGAGAGACGCACGAGGCGAGCAGCTCGAGCCCGAGCGCGCTGAGCAGGTACGTGCGCGCGCCCCGCGGTCCGAGCGCTGCGAAGCTCGCGGTGAGCGCGAGGCCGACCAAGTGACTGCCGTGGGCGTTGACCCAGATGACGTGGAGTCCGGCCAAGAGTGCGACGTAAAGAGCGGCCCGTCGCTTGGCCTCCGGCGCGCTCTCCGCCGCGCGCACCGCGCCGAGCTCACGCAAGAGGACCAGATAGATCGCCGCGAAGCAGATGCCGAGCACGTGCGGCCGATCGCTCAGACGGATGCGGATCGCGGGAATCGTGCTGACGATGGTGAGGCTGGTCCAGAGCGAGGCCCGCGCGCCCGCGGCGCGCTCGGCGAAGCGCGCCAGGGCGAGCGCCGTGATCGCCAGGAGCGCGCACTTGAACAGCGTGACCGCCGGATAACCGAGCGCGTGATACAGCGCATAAGACCCCAGGTCGCTGAGCCATTCGTAGTTGTGCCAGGGCCGCGGCCCCGGCAGCAGCGACCAGGTGTCCACCTTGGGCACCGCGCCGAGCTCGGCGATCTGCCGCCCCTGCGCGAGGTGGCCGAAGGTATCGGGGTTGTTCCCGGGATAGAGACCCGCGAGCGCGAGCGCGAGCGCTGCGCAGACCGAGGCGACGTGTGCGGCCCGGCTCTCCCCCTTCATGCCGGCGATCCTAACATCGCCGCCCGGCGCGGTGACGAGATCTCCTCGTGGGCGCGCAGCCTGCGTCGCGTACGAGACGCGGTGCGCTCAGGTTTCGAGCGAAAAGGGCGTGAAGTTGGTGTCGCGATCGAAGTAGTCCTCGCGCTCCGCCCGCTTGAGCGCGCCCACGACTTGATAGGTGATCGGCGTCGCGACCACCTCCCACGACACCTTGATCAGATAGTTGCCCAGCATGACCGTCGCGAGCAGCTCGTCGCGACAGACGCCGTAGAAAGCGAGCGGATAGAACACCAGCGTGTCGCAGGCTTCACCGACGATCGTCGAGCCGATCGTGCGCGTCCACAGCATGCGCCCTTGAGTCAGTAATTTGAGCTTGGCCAGCGTAAACGAATTCATGAACTCGCCGACGAAGTAGCCGATCAGCGAAGCCAGCGCGATGCGCCAGGTCGAGCCGAAGGCGGCTTCGATCATCGCTTGCCCCTTCCAGCCGGGCGCAGGCGGCATGTGCACGACCACGAAGCTCATGAGCGAGGCGAACGCCAGCGCGCCGAACCCGGCCCACACCACCTTGCGCGAGCGCGCGTAACCATAGACCTCGGTCAGCAGGTCGCCCGCCAAATAACTGAGCGGGAAGAACAGGTTGCCGGCGCCGAACGTGAAGCTGTGCCCGAACAGCGTGACTTGGGTCGCCTTGCTCACGCCGATCAAGTTGGCGCACAAGAGCACGCAGACGAAGCCGGCCATGATCAAGTCGTAATATTTGTAGACGCGGGGGCCGGATGGCTGATTCATGAAACTGCCTGGTTCATGGGCCCGCACTATAGCTGCGCCGCCGTGGCGCGCGCGCCGGGCGACGATGCACGCGATCTGGATACACGTTCAGGTTGGTGATAGGTTCGCGCCATCGTGATCGGGCGACTGACCGGCAGCATCGTCGAACGCACGCTCGAGGGCGCCTGCGTGGTCGACGTGAACGGCGTGGGCTACGAGGTGCACGTGCCGCTCGGCGCGCTCGGGCGGCTCCCTGACGCGCCCGCGATCGCGACGCTTCATGTGCATACGCACGTGCGCGAGGACGCCTTCGTCCTGTACGGCTTTGCCACGCCGGACGACCGCGCGGCCTTTCGCGCGCTGCTCGGCGTCAACGGCATCGGGCCCAAGCTGGCGCTCGCGATCTTGAGCGCGATGAGCGCGGCCGAGCTCGCTGACGCGCTCCAGCGCGGCGACAAGGCGCGCTTCAAGGGCGTGAGCGGGGTAGGCGCCAAGCTCGTCGAGCGGCTCGTGCTCGAGCTCAAGGGTAAGCTCGAGCTCGTACGCGGCGGCGCGCCGAGCCTGCCGCCGATCAAGCCCAAGCTTCAGCCTGCCTTCGGCGGGACGCTCGGGACCGTGCACGCCGCGCTCGTGCAACTCGGCTTCCGGCCTCAAGAGGCGGAGCAGGCGGTCGAGAAGATCGGCGGCGGCGCCGACGGCAAGCCCCCCGAGGAGCTCTTGCGCGAGGCGCTGGCGGTGCTCTCGTGAGCCGGGTATGGCGCTCCCTGCGTAGGTGGAGTCGATGAGCAGCACCCGTGACAACGCGCTGATCGGAGCCGAAGCGGGCGACGACGACAAGCGCTTCGACCTGACCTTGCGGCCATCCCGCTTCGACGACTTCGTCGGGCAGGAGAAGATCAAAGAGAACCTGAAGGTGTTCGTGAAGGCCGCGCTCGGCCGCCGCGAGCCGCTCGACCACGTGCTGTTCTGTGGGCCGCCGGGTTTGGGTAAGACCACGCTGGCCAACATCCTGGCCGAGGAGCTCGGTGTGTCGCTCGTGCTCGCTTCGGGGCCGGCCATCGAGCACAAGGGCCAGCTCGCGTCGCTCGTCACCAAGCTCGAGGCGCGCGACGTGCTGTTCATCGACGAGATCCACCGGCTCGCGCCGGTCATCGAAGAAAACCTGTACACGGCCATCGAGGACTTCCGCATCGAGGTGGTGACAGGCGACGGCGCGTACGCCCAGACCCTGCAGCTGCCGCTCCGGCCCTTCACGCTGGTCGCCGCGACCACGCGCACCGGCCTGCTCACGGCCCCGCTGCTCTCGCGCTTTGGCTACGTGGCGCGCCTCGACTACTACCCGCCCGAACAGCTCGCGCAGGTGGTCACGCGCAGCGCGCGCCTGTTGGAGATCCCGGTAAGCGAGCGCGCCGCGCACGAGATCGCCTGTCGCGCGCGCGGCACGCCCCGCATCGCCAACCGGCTCTTGCGGCGCGCGCGCGACTTCGCGCAGGTGCTCGGCGACGGCACGCTCTCGCACGAAGTGGCCGAGCGCGCGCTCGATCGGCTCGACGTCGACCGCGCCGGGCTCGACGAGATGGACCGGCGTTTCCTCACGGTGATCATCGACTACTACAAAGGTGGTCCAGTCGGCATCGAGACCTTAGCCGCCGCGCTAAGCGAACCGCGCGATACGTTGGAGGACGTCTACGAGCCGTTCTTGATCCAGCAGGGCTTCCTCGCGCGCACGGCGCGCGGTCGGGTCGCGACCGAGCGCGCTTACCAGCACCTCAAGATGCCGCTCCCCGCCCGTCAGCAGGGTCTGTTCTAAGCACGGGCGAATCCAAGCCGGCGACCACCGCGACAGAAGGTCTGCACTGACTGGTCGTGCTCGTCCGCGTGCGCGTGGACTTTGACGGGTGGCGGCGATGTGGACCTGGCCGGCGCCCGTGGGCGCCCGAGCAGCCGCGTCGGCTTCCGGCGACTTCGCGGACCTGGCGTCGGTGCAGAGCGGGCATTTCTATCGCAACTGCGCCAATTGCCGTGCGCTTGACAGTGCCGCCGCCGCCATTTGCATGCTTGCAGCCTCGCTTTTCACCCACGCAAGGCCGCGTGCGCCGGCTAGCCAAAGATCCTGAATGATTGCGCGCGCGGGCGACTGGCACGGAACGCGCATTCTCTCCGTGTACATAACGCGCAACCGACCCTTCGTGGACCCCCCTCCACCGCGGTTGCCAGGCAGCTCGGCCGTCCCCCCTTCGTGCGAGCTGCCTTTTTTATTTAACCCGCGCGCATCGCTCCCGATCGTGCTGCCCGGGAGCGGTGCACCGGCGCTGACGACAGCGATGGGATGGGGCGGGGCGGAGATCGACATCCGCGACGGCGGCGCCCTCGACGGCGGCTTCCTTCCCAGCTTTCCCACCTCAAGGCCATCGTGTGCGGCGGCCGATTTCTCTTGACGGCCTACTTTTCAGGCTTCGCGACGCCAGTCGTCTACTTCGGGACAGTCAAGTCTGTACGACAGATTGGTAAGACTTCAGACCCGTTGTGGACATTTCGATCTCGGGCGCACGACAGCTGAGTAGAGTGAGCGAATGCGTGTACTGTGGCTGACCGCGTTCGCGTTCGTGTTCTCCTGTGGTACGCAGCTCGAAGGCTATGGATCGGACCGCCACAGTGCTCAAGCTGCGGACGATGACGACGATGACGACGCGCGCGCGCTCGATGCGGGCAGCGATCGCGCGCCTGCGGATTCTGGCGCCCGTTTGGACAGCGGCGCGCGCGACGCGGCCAATGCCCCCCGCAGCGGCAGCGCTCGTCCCGATGCCGGCTACGCGACGAGCGCGGACACCTCGCTCGGCTGCGTCGACGAAGCGCGCTGGATCTACGCGATCGCCACCACCGGGCAGCTCCTGCGCTACGAGCCGGACGCCAACTCCCTGACCGAAGTCGGCACGCTCGACTGCCCGACCGCGCTCTCGCCGTTCTCCATGGCCGTGAACCGCAGCGCGATCGCCTACGTCCTGCACGCGGACCAAAAGATCTATCGCGTCGATACCAGCGACGCCTCCTGCCAGACCACGAGCTACAAACCAGGTGTCCAGGGCTTCGAGACGTTCGGCATGGGTTTCGTGTCGAGCACGCCGGGCAGCGATGACGAGACGTTGTTCATCGCGGGCGGGCGCGCCGACGGCTTGACTCCGGCCAAGCTGGGCGCGCTCGACACGAGCTCGTGGGGTGCGACGGTGTTCGGAGAGCTCGACGGCCAGGCAGAGCTGACCGGCAACGCCGACGCGGAGCTCTGGGCGTTCATCGCCGATGCCACGCCCATGGTCGTGCGCCAGCTCGACAAGAACACGGGCGCCACCATGCGTGAGTTCGACGTGTCCTCGATCGACCACTCCAGCGCCAGCGCGTGGGCCTTCGCGTATTGGGGCGGCCGCTATTACATCTTCTTTCAAGGCACGGCCGACGCGTCGACCAGCATCTATCGGCTCACCCCCGAGCTGAACGTCGTCGAGGCCGTGCACGAAGACACGGGCTACCGCATCGTCGGCGCCGGCGTCTCCACCTGCGCGCCGACCGTCCTGCTCTGAACGGTGTTAGACTGCTCCGCATGGTGCCTGCTCCCGAACGCATCGTCGCCGTCCTGACGCACGCCATGGAGGGCGAGGGCGAGCCCAAGCGCGCGTTGCGCGCGGTTTGGGTGTTCGGTTCGAGAGCACTCGGGACGGCCCGCGATGACTCGCAGCCGAGCGCGCTCTTCAGGTTGCCGCGGAGGTCCTGTTCGATGTCGGACATCACGTGCTGGCAGGCCGTGGTCTGAAGGTTCCGGCGCACTCCCGCGCGTCAGTCGTGGACGATGCCGCGGTCTTCCAGGAACGTAAGGAACTCGTTGAGCCGCGAGGGGCTGGAGATCTCGAGCCCGGCGATCACCGGCTTGATCACGCCTACGCGGATCATGCGCGTCACGGCTTCGTCGAGCTCGCTGCGCTTGACGCCGAGCTCCTCCGCGAGCTCGTCGAGGTCGCGCGTCACGATCACCGAATCGGGCGCGGCACCCTTCACGCCGTGTAGCTCGGCTTCGCGCAAGAGCCCGAGGATCACCCGCGTGCGCGGGTCGCGCTTCGTGAGGACCGTGATCAGCGAATCGGCTTCTGCTAGGCGCTGCGTCAGCTTGCGCAGAATGCGCAGCGCGATCTCGGCTTCGTCAGCCACCATCTTCTGCACGAGCTGGGCGTCGAGCTCGAGCAGCTGCACGTCCTCGAGCGCCTCGGCGCTGGCGTGGCGCGTGTGTTCGTTCAGGATCGCCATCTCTCCGAAGAATTCGCCCGGGCCGAGCACCGCGAAGGTCTTGGTGCCCCCGCGCACACGTCGAGTAATGCGCACCCGCCCTTTGCGCACGACGAACATCGTGCGCCCGGCCTCGCCTTCGCGAAACACCACATCGCCCGCTCTGAGCGCACGGGTAAACCGAGCTTCTGCCTTCACGCGTCCTCGATCGTACCAACGCGAGTTTCCGCGCGTAAAGCCGTGCCACCGCGCTTGCGCGCGCCGGCCGCGAGCGCGTGCCGGCACAAAGCGCGCGCGTGTGGTGTGGTCGCCCGGCGCGCATGGCCCTACGCGCTGCCTTGACGGCTCGCGAGTGGGGCCACAACATGGCGCGCTCGCAGGGAAGTGGTCCGTGTCCGAAGCGCGCAAAACGATTCATTTCGTCTCCCTCGGTTGTCCCAAGAACCGAGTGGATACCGAGGTCATGCTCGGCGTGGGCGCGGGCGAGGGCTACCGCATCGTGGGCGCCCCAGAGGAAGCGCAGGTGATCGTGGTCAACACCTGTGGCTTCATCGGGCCTGCCAAAGAAGAGTCGATCGACACGATCTTGGCGATGGGCGCGCTCAAAGAGGCGGGGAGCTGCCAAAAGCTGGTCGTCACTGGGTGTCTCGCCCAGCGCTACCCTGAGGAGCTGGCCAAGGAGCTGCCCGAGGTGGACCACTGCCTCGGCACCGGCGACATGCTCAAGCTCGGCGCCGTGCTGCGCGCGAGCGCGGATCATCCGCTCGAGCGCGTGCTGGTCGGCCATCCCGCGGACTACAGCTACCG
>CAZYWR010001492.1:0-1901 GCA_964651185.1 uncultured Polyangiales bacterium | reverse complement strand
CGATCAGCGTGCTGTGCGACGGCCGCGGCTTTGGCGGCTGCGCGCTCGACCTGCGGCGGGTCGTGCGCCAGGTGCAGCTGCCGGTGCTGTTCAAGGAGTTCGTGATCGATCCCGTTCAGATCGACCTCGCGCGCGCCTTGGGCGCGAGCTACGTGCTCCTCGTGGCGCGCGTGCTTTCCGACCGCGAGCTCCGCGCGCTGATCACCGAGGCGCGCGCGCGGGGGCTCGAGCCTGTCGTCGAGGCGGCCGATGCCGACGAGCTCGCGCGCGCGCTGGCCACGCCCGCCGCGATCGTGGGCTTAAACGCCCGGGACTTGCGTAGCTTCGACGTGGATCCCGCGCGCGCCGGCGCGCTGGTCGAGCGTATTCCGGCCGAGCGCATCGCCTTGTTCATGTCCGGCGTGCGCAGCGCAAGCGATCTCGCGCGCGTGGCGGCGACGCGCGCCGACGCCGTGCTGATCGGGGAGGGGTTGATGCGCGAGCCCGATCCCGGCGCCAAGCTCGCCGAGCTCTTGGGCGCGTAGCGCACGCTGAGACCATTTCCTGGCGCGCACGTGGAGCTGCATGATTTTCCGGGGACGACGGCAGGCGCCCAGGCGGCGCTGCTATACCTCGCACCGTGGAGACCGTCCTCGTCACCGGCGCAGCCGGCACCGTCGGTAACTACGTCGCGCAGTTGTGCGAGGCGGCCGGCTTCTTCGTGGTCGCCAACGACACGAACGAGCGCGGCCTGCGCCAGCCGACGCGCGGGCGCATCGAAGCGGGCGATCTGACCGAACGCGAGGTGCGCGAGCGCGCGCTGCGCGGGGTCGATCACGTGATCCACACCGCGGCGGTGCTCGACGCCTCCGCGCAGGCGAGCGGACTCGGCCGCGTCAACACGGACGTCGTGATCGAGCTGTTCGAGCTGGCGGCAGCGCGCGGCGTGAAGCGCTTCGTGCACATGTCGACCTGCATGCTCTACGCTCCCGGGCAACGCGTGGCGCGCACCGAGGATGCTCCCTGCGCGCCGCGCGGTCCGCACGGCCTGTCCAAGCTCGGGGCGGAGGCGTTCTTGCGCGGGCGCGGGCGGGGAGACGGGCCGGCCTGGACGATCTTGCGCGCCGCGCCCATTTACGGACGGCGCGGACGCCACTTCGCCGCCAGTTTGCTGGTGGTGGGGCCGCTCTTGCGCCTGTTCACGCCGATCTTGCCGCGCCTACGCGGCGGACCGCGCCACAGCTTCGTGCACGCGGAAGACGTCGCGCGGGCGCTCCTGTTCGTGCTCGACGACCCACGCACGCACTACGGCATCTACAACGTGGCCGACGACGATCCGTTGCCGCTCGCGGATCGCCTCGCGCAGACTTACGACGCGTACGGGCTGCGCTCGGTCAGCGCTGGCGGCATCCCCGAGGTGGTGCTGACGCTGGCCGATCGCATCGCGCAGACCCCCGGCACGCTGCGCGCATTCGACGCGAGCGTGCTCGCGCTGTGGCGCGCCGTCGTGGTGCGCCACGGGCTCAAGGCGGCGCTGCGGCCGCGCATCGATCGCGAGGCCGTGACCTTGCTCGACGACGACTTGGTGATCGACACGTCGCGCCTGCGCGCACTCGGCTTCCGCGCGCGCCATCCTCGCTTCGGCGCCGGCTGGGCCGACGTGCTGCGCTGGTACCAGGCCGAAAACTGGGTTCCGCGGTACTAGGCTAGCGCGGAGGTTGGGGGGCGCTTTGGGGCGAGTGGGGGCCCTTCCACTACGTGCGCCGTCTACATGAGTAGGCTGCTGGTCCGAGCCTGCTGGGCCATTCGAGGACCTCGCGAACACCTTACGCCTGGAGCTGGTCGGGCACTTGAGCTTAACTTCGCGACCACGCCGAGCGCCTGCTCTCCGCGACGATCAGCCGTGCTCCTCCGTGGAAGGG